>CAZIIZ010000346.1:0-4110 GCA_964539225.1 uncultured Hyphomicrobiales bacterium
GCGTTTTTTTGTTCTTGAGCCATAAAAGCCTTCCAAAAATAAACTTGAATTTATTAAATTAAATTTGTGTTCCGTGATAATTTAGAGCGAATTTAATGTATTCTGACTCTGTTAGGTTTAATATTATTATATTTTATATTTCGGTTGTGTATATTTAGCATAGTTTTCCAAAAGCTCCACTATGCACTTGAATATTTTTTATTCTCGAATCAATGGGATAATTATGTGTTTCAAATACTTGCTAAGTCGAAGTAGTTTAAATAAAAAAGCATTACAGTTCTTTTTATCGAACGCAAATATAAAAAGAAATTATTATTTATGCAAGAAATATTTTGACAAATTGAACTTATTTTTCCTATTTCCTTTTTATTATTAAAAGATAATAAAAAGGAAATGGGGTAGAGTATGCTATATTGGATACTTATTATTTTCGAATTCTATTTATTAATTCAATTTCTTCATTGCTACGTTTGAAAGTATTTTCGGGGAAAACAGTTTCAAATTTATTTAAAACTAATTTTGCTTGATCTTTATCGGCTGAATAATCTGCATAATAATATAGAGTTTGGATAAATGCAAATTTATATAAATCAGAAAAATATCCAATATCTCGGTCGTTGTACGACTCAGAATTCTGCAAATGAGCTAATTGATACTCCGACATAATACGTTTAGCAGCTACTTCGCCGTTTACTGAATATTCTATATGTACAACTTCTGGAAATAATCTGGCTATTAACCCTTCTAATTTTAGATTATTAGCTAATCCGAGGGAATATGGTAGAGCTTTTGAAGCATTAATTGAAAAATAAATCGGACGCTCCCAAATATTCGCTTGAATTATTGCTAAGGCTATTCTGTCGATAGATGGTAGTAATATGCCATCGTTGTTCCTGTTTCTACCATTTAGGATAAATCTAAATTCAGATTTCGATTTATTAAATATTTTTGTTTCTCTGTGCTTTATTGTGATAATGCTATCCGCAACGGGAGAATTAGCAGTGTTATAAACTGAGTATAATGCTTGGTCGCTCAAATTTGTATTGACGGGGTTGGAAAAGTTCGAAGCCCAATTAATCCATTTAGCGTACCACTGATAGTCTAAAAGAGTTAGACTAACGATGGATACATCAGTACGAAGATGCTCGATGTATTGGATATACCAGAAACAAAAAGTTTCCAAATCAGTATCAATCAGTAAAATTGCATTTGGTTCAAGCGAATTTATTATGTTTCGGCAATATTCAAGATTCGCCGGTCTGTATCCGCCTAATTTCAAACCGGTTTTGAAAGCGTATTCTGCTGAATCCGACTTACCTTTTAGCATATAGTTCAGAGCTAATATGCCCCAAGTATTGGTGATTTTGCTGTATTGGCTTAGTTTATATTCGGGATTATAAGTCGTATTGTTTATTAATTTCTCAAACGGTGCTGAAATTTGCTTTGTAGAATTCAAATTAATCCATTCAAAATTTAGAATATCGACTCCACCATTTAATTTTCTGTCTAATGCGTAGCCATAAAAATAATTTGCTTCGGGATTATTAGGCTCTGATTTCAGAACACTTTCGAGCAGTGTAATGGATTCATTGAGTTTAGATTGGTCAGCCAATTTTTCTTTATTAGGCATTTTATCATATTGAACGAAAATGATTTTCGCAGAGTCAAGCAGTGCGGTATTCTTTTGAGACTTATTTGAATCGCATGATTGTGCTGCAAATAGCAAAATGAATGCGACTGCTGTACTAATTATCGGATTATTTATTATGGATTTCATTGATAGCTTTATACAAAATTATTGAGAAATAGTTTTTTGGGATTGGGCAATTTTCGCTACCATAATGCTTATTTCATATAGTACGAATAGCGGGGCAGCAAAAATTAATTGGCTAATCGGGTCGGGCGTAGGAGTTAAAACTGCCGCTAAAATTAGTATTACAATTATCGAATGGCGACGATATTTTCTTAATGTCTTGGACGTAATTAATCCGAATTTGGCTAAGACGTACGCAACCATTGGCATCTCAAACATTAAGCCAGCTGCAAGAAGTATCATAGTAATGAAACTGAAATATTCGTTAATATCAATATTGTTTTTTATTGATGATGAACCGAAAGACTGAGCAAAACTCAACATAGACGGAATCATTACAAAATACGAAAATGCTACTCCCGAAAAGAAACAGAGCGAAGTGAAAAACGTGATTTTACCAGCCCAGCGGCGTTCGTGTTCGTAGAGACCGGGAGAGATGAATTTCCACAATTGATATAAAATAAATGGGGTTGCTATTATAATACCGCAGATTAATATAGTTTTAAAATATAAGAATGGTTGACCAAATGGTTGTAAATTTTGCAATACCAAGCCTACATTAATTGAAGGCTTGAGCAGAATTTGATTCATAATGAAGTCAATAAATACTGCTGAGACCACACATCCCAACCCGGTAAAAACTAAAGCCCAAATAATTCTATTGCGTAATTCTCCGAGATGATCCCAAAATCCCATTTCTTCGGTATGAGAAATTTCGGGTTCGTCAGTAGATATTTTATTTTCTGTTGTTTTCATTGATAATTAATTCTGAAATTTTATTGTTTCAACTTTTCCGTCATTTGTTAGAATCATTATAATATAAGTTTGATGTAGTAGAGCAGATTTACTTACTGTTAGTTGATAGTCCGCAACATCATTTCTAATTATTTCCGAACCGCTTAAATCATAAATTGCGACAGAATTGAATTTGTTTTTGGAAGTTAATTGAATTTCCTTATCGGTCTGCGATATTGAGAATTGTCCTGTATTTAATATCTCATTCACAGAGGCGATATCAATATTGATAGTATTCGACAATATAGATTTGCAGCCATAGAAATTTGAAGCTTTAGCCGAATAAGTACCTGAATAATTGGGTTTAAGAGTTTTATTAATAGCTCCATTGAGGATATTATCGTTAAAGTACCATTGTACATCATTATCGGTTTCGGCGTAAAGTGTTTGATTGTCAAAAGCGATAATCGGAGCTTTGGGTAATGGTCTAATCGTCAATATAGCGACTGCCGATCCAACGCATTGATTTGAATTCATTCTGTTGTACATTATTTTATGATCGCCTACTCCCGCCATTATAACATCAAGATAGGTATCTCTCACACAATCACCGGTATAATATCCACCTTCAGGTTCTCCGCCAAATAATTCGAATTTATCTGCACTATAGCAAATATCATGAAATTCATCAAGAGTTACGCTCGGAACATCGCTTACAGAGACATTTTTGGTAAAACTGCGAGAGCATCCTGTGTTCTGATTAATTTGTTCGACTGTGATTGATCCTATACCTAAAGAATCCCAAATAACAGATACTTCTTTGGAATTAGCATATCCTAGAAATCGTCCTTTATCAATAGTCCATTCGTATTTTGCATTTGGCAATGATTCAGCACTGTAATCTTCGTATTGATATTGGCATACATCCGCATTTCCGAAAATTTCAGGTTCAATTGAAGGATTAATTTGTATTGGAGTTTCAGTGGCATCGGTACATCCATTTTCATTAGTAGCTAGAACTTTGATAATTCCAATACCACTATTATACCATAATACTGTGATAGTATCGGCATCGGATGAGGACAATAATAGTCCATTGCTGATTTCCCAAGTTGTTTTTACAAAAGTGTTAGGCGAAATATATGTGTATTCTTCTTTAGAATTAATGCAAGTATTTTGAGAACCGCAAACGAATGGAGAAGGTCGGGATATTACATTTATATCGTTACTGATTGAGTCTGCAACACCGGTATATTCACTAGTATAAAATAGTTTAATAGAGCAATTACTTAGACGATTCCAAATAACTTCGACGTTATTCAAACAATTTGGACCGTTTATCTCGCCTCCAATTGCTTCCCATCGGATTACTTGATCAGTAATTGTCGAATAAACTTTCTCATCACCTAAACAAGCATTTTTATCGCCAATGATATTATTTGCTTCTAAAGTTTGAAAGCTAATAGTAATAAACAATATGACGAGTTTAGTATATGACAAAATTAAATCTTTAATAAATCACACAGTCAAATGATTTCCTCAAAATGTCCCAAAACAATAGA
>CAZIIZ010000347.1:0-4106 GCA_964539225.1 uncultured Hyphomicrobiales bacterium
CCGGTGCAGAAGTGCATCACGCAAAGATTATTAAAGTGGATTAATATTCTGTTTGAATCATAAATTTAAACTCCTCCGCTTAGTCGAGCAATCGCAGAGCGGAGGAGTTTTTGTGCTATGAAGTCATAGCATCAAAATATTAACAGCATTGAATACTAAAAGTGGTTTTAACTTTACATGCAAATTGCGTACATTGAGCAAGAAAAATATTCGTATATGAGAAAGATAAGTATAAAGGTTGGCAATTGGGGAACAATAATTGCTAGTGAACAAAATATTTTTATTTTGTACATATTTTTGAAAAAGCTCTATGATGAATGAAAAATCTAAAAAAATAATTCAACTCATATTTAAAGTAATTGTATGCGTATTTGCTATATTTGGCTTCGGTTTGTCTGTTTCTTATTTGGCGATAGTAAAGCAATGGACAAATGAAAGCGGCAGTACCGACATGAATAACAGAAAATTCGAAGAAGTATCGGGCGACATTTCCAATTCACACAATGATTCACTACAAAGTACATATTCGCCCGCTAAAGCTGCTCAGATTACCTACAAGTTGATGGTATTGAATAAATACTTCCCCGAAAATGCGAAAGTTATTATTGATGCTTTGCAGAAAACAGGCGATTTCGATTTAGCCAACAAAATGATTCAAGCGGTAAATATCAAGACATTCGATTCTCTAAATTTGGACAAAGAATTTACCAAAAATAATGAAATTTTCGATCAGTATAATAATAATTATCAGAATCCGAGAAATGCTTTTGAGTGGTCGTCGCTTGGCGAATGGAATTCTCTGAAAGAATCCATTAAAAAGGATAAAGCACTAATCGATTCAGCAGGCAAAATGCTTGGTATCGAGCCAAGATTGATTGCGACTGTACTGATTGGCGAACAGATTCGTTTGTTTAATTCCGGCAGAGAAATGTATAAAACTGTTTTAATGCCATTAAAAATACTATCGGTAAGCAGTATGATTTCTTTCGGAGTAACAGGGATTAAGGAGCAAACAGCCAGAGAAGTGGAGCGAAATCTTAGAGACATAAACTCGCAATTTTATTTAGGGAAAAATCTCGAAAATTTAATAGTATTTAAGACGACTAACCCTGATGCCGAGAGGATGGCTAATCTAATAGATTATAAAAACCATTATTATTCTTATCTTTATGCTGGATTGATAATCAGACAAATTAGAGAACAATGGATTCGAGCAGGTTATGATATTTCGTATCGTCCGGAAGTGTTGGCCACCCTATTTAATGTAGGATTCAATTCATCCAAGCCCAAGCCTAATCCAGTAGTTGGAGGTTCGCACGTAGAAGTAGGTGGACGAAATTACACTTTTGGAGGAATAGCCTTCGAATTTTATTATTCCGGCGAGTTAATGGATTGCTTCCCTTACGAAAAAGAAAAATGGAAAGAATTATCGAAATTAGCAATATTCTAAATGGAGTGTATAATGTTATTATCAAGTCAGGTACAGAAGTACATCAAACTAAGATGATAAAAGTGGATTAAAAATATACACGAAATAAATTTAAACTCCTCCGTTCGCCGAAAAATCGCAGAACGGAGGAGTTTTTGCTTTCAAGCCATAGCATCGCATTATTAACTGCATTGAGTTCTAAGAATTGAATTGTATTAGTCCGCCGTGAGTATGCTAACCATTATCCGCACAAAGAGAAACCTGCCTCGGGATTCCGAAGCAGGTTGAATTATGTATCATTATCATCAATAAAGCAGATGACTAACTAATAGCCGTTAAGTTATTCATCTTCAGTACTAGATTTTTTGTAAGCATCAATTAATTCTTGCTGTACATTAGGCGGAACTGCCTGATATTCAGCATATTCAGAAGTATAAGTAGCCCGACCCTGAGTCATAGCTCGCAAACCAGTAGCATATTTATCCAACTCAGCCAAAGGCATTCTAGCTTTAATAATTTGGTAACGACCTTCGGAATCAATTCCCAAGATAACGCCGCGTCTGCTCGGCAAATCGCTCATTACATCGCCTACGAAGTCTTCAGGCACTCTGATTTCAACGTTATAAATCGGTTCAAGCAATTTCGGACTAGCTTGAGTAAAGTTTTCTTTGAACACATTCATACCGGCAGTTTTAAAAGCAGCTTCGTTAGAATCTACAGGGTGCATTTTGCCGTCATAAACCGCAACACGAATATCACGTACGTACGAACCGGTTAATGGTCCGACTAACATCTTATCCATTACGCCTTTTAAAATAGCTGGCATAAATCTTTGATCAATCACACCGCCGACGATACAATTCAAGTATTCCAGCTTACCGCCCCAATCGAGGTCAATTAATTCTTTACCGCGAACTGTTATACCAGCCGGATTAGGCATATCTTCGTACCATGGTTCAATCATCATGTGTACTTCGGCAAACTGACCGGAACCGCCAGATTGTTTTTTATGTCTATAGCTTCCCTTTACTTGCTTTTGGATAGTTTCTCTATAAGGCACTTTAGGATCGATAAATTCGGCTTCTACTTTATATCTATTTAATAATCTCCATTTGATAGCTGCTAGATGCAAATCGCCTTGAGCGGAGATGATTGTTTGACGCAATTCTTGCGAATGCTGAATTATCAAGGTAGGATCTTCTAAGTGAATAGCATTCAGAGCTAGTCCCACTTTCTCTTCTTCGCCTTTCACTTTAGGCACGATAGCAGCTCTTACTTTCGGATTCGGATAAGCAATGGCAGGGAATACTATATTCTTGCCTTTTTCGTGCAAAGTATGCGAAGATTGAGTTGATTTAAGTTTAACTGTTGCTCCGATATCGCCAGCTTGCAATGCTTCTACTTCAACTCTCTTTTTACCATTAACTATAAATATTTGATTAAATCTTTCAACCGTATTCTTTTGGTCATTAGTCAAGTCAACGCCCGCTTTCATAGTGCCGGACATAACTCGGAAGAATGTCATTTCTCCCAAATGAGCTTCTGAGAGCATTTTATATACAAACAAAGCAATTGGTCCTTTAGCATCGGCAGGTATCACTTTATCTTCGGTAGATTTAGCAGGAATAGCATCAAGCGGAGAAGGACAATAATCAACGATAAACTGCATTAATGAATTAACGCCGATATTCAATTTGCTTGAGGAAACTAATACCGGGAAAATTTGTCTTTTAATAATTGCATTTTTAAGTCCAATTTTCATTTCTTCATCAGTCAATTCGCCTGCATCGAAATATTTATTCATCAAGTCTTCGTCAGTTTCAGCGATAGCTTCCATCAATTCGCCTCTGAATTGCTCAAATTCAGGATCAGACGGAGCAGCAGAAACTGCTGGATCGCCTGAACCGGAGAATTGTAAAGTTTTATTATTTAGCACATCAATAATTTGATTAAAGCCAGCCCCTTTATTGCCCGGATATTGTACGAATACAACTGAATTTCCAAAGCGTTCTTTTAGTTCACTGACATTTTTTTCAAGATCAAATTGATCGTTATCCACTTTATTAAGCACAAATACAACGGGTTTATTTAATTTATCGGCTTGTGCCCAGCCGTTTTCAGTACCAACTTCGATTCCCGAATGAGCATTAACAACCAATACGCCCATATCAGCAACGGTCAGTGAAGAAACCATTTCGCCTATATAATCATCATAACCGGGAGTATCCAAAATATTAAATTTAATATCTTTCCATTCAGAAAACATTGGGGTAGAAAATACAGAACAGCCTCTTTCTTGTTCTAATTCGTAATAATCAGAGGTAGTGTTTCGTTCTTCTACAGTTCCACGACGAGTAATTGCTCCGCCTTCGAATAACATTGCCTCCGATAAGGTAGTCTTACCGGAGCCGGCATGGCCTAACAGAGCTAAATTCCTAATTTGTTTTGTTTCGTAAACTTTCATCATAGTCTCCACTCATTTAAAAAATATCTTTTTATACTAAATTATCAATTAAATAAAACTTGTATTCAATAAAGTTTTTGCAATATAACATTTTTTTTTCAACTACCAAACGAATATTTTTAGAAATATATAAAAATAATTAAGAATTTAAAATACGTGTAACTACTCAGGTAAGTTGGCACTGAGATGTATTAATCATTATTTCCATAATAT
>CAZIIZ010000348.1:0-4106 GCA_964539225.1 uncultured Hyphomicrobiales bacterium
CGAACCGGACTCGGCTTCTACATTCGACACATCAATTTTATTATCAAATGACACTATTGTTACCAGAAGCGGAGTTTCCTTACTATTGCCCAATAATGGTACGCCTTGAATAGTTGCAATTATTTTCTCGTCAGTAGTTATTTCCACTTTATTCAAATTGACAGCTATGGTGCGTTGCCCATTTGCTTGATTGACAGCATTAATAATTGTATGTCCGCTCGGAATAATTTGAGTAGCAGTAAATAAAGTGCCATTCAAATCTATTAACGCAGAAATACTTAAATCCTTAATCGGCTGATCATTGTCGGAATTTTCTAATTTAGCATAAATCGGAATATCTAACTTTGTTAATCTCGGATCAATATTGTTCAAGTGAGGCAATCTAAGTTTGACTATTGTCGCTGGAATTCCAGAACCTTTCAAAACAATTGTTACACTATCCTTGCAATTGTTCACATTGAAATATACAATAAGTGAGTCTTCGTAATATCGAATATCAATTGGCTTAAAATCAACGCTTAGATTTGTCGGAAATCCTCCAACCGACAAAATTATATTCAGAGTTTGAGGATTTACTATAAAAATATTTTTTTGAGTTGGCAGTTTTATGCTGTCAATAATTATTGTCTGCACACCAGTATTTTTCAATTCAATGTTCAAATTCTTTGAAGCATTGACTCTCACGTCATTAAAAGTTAAGTTTGGAGGAGTGCTTAATAATCCCGCCCTACGCTCACCGGATAATTGGGTAATTAAATCAACTGTTTGTGCATTCATTGTAGATTTTACTATTAAATTTGCTGATTTCATTCCATCACCGGATGTTGTCGGATCGAAAAGAATATTCAACGTATAAGATTGAGTCGGAGCTAAAGTTATCGTCGCAGTAATCGGATTCTCAATCGTAAACAAAGCAGCATGAGTTCCGTTAATTGAAGCAGAATTCAAATCAATATTTGCATCTCCGATATTAGTGATTGTCCATGGTTTTGATAATGTACGACAAGGGTCTAACAAACCAAACGGAATTTGATCAGGGAATTCTACTTTTCCTTCTAATCCAACAGCTTGCAAATTGATTAACCCACTTCCTGCACAAGGCTCAGTAATAGCGTAATCAATAATAAAATTATTTATACCGGTCTGCTCAACTAATGCGTTAACTGTAATAATTTTAGCTTCTCCGCCGCTAAGTGTTAAACTGTTCGGAGTAATTGTACAATTATTAGAAGTAAAGGAATTAATTACCACCAACAATTTTGATAAATTTTTAATTTCAATATCAATAGTCTTAGGATAGCCTTTTGGAACTGCTCCAAGCGAAATCGGCGAAGTCGGATTCATTATAATTTTTACAGAATCATTTTCTCCTACTAATTTTACTTTCGGCATACTAACGTCGGCAGTAAATACTACTTCCGCATTATTATGAATGCCGAGCGGCAACACGCTTGCGTCAAATTCTACTTCGTACTCCTGAGGTATATTCGGCGATAATTGAAGTGGTGTATTTGCATTAGGACTAATTATTTTGAAACTCGCTTTATCAGCTCCCATAATTTCTACTTTAGAAATATTTACGGCGAAAGTGCCAACAGCAGTTGCTGTAAATTTTTCAGTTTTTATATTACAATTAGCCATAAGCCCGAAGTCTATATCATAGCGGGAAAGTTGCACCTTCGGCAACGATGCCGAGCCGGAAAGCAAAGTAGAATCAAGTGCCGAGCATGAAGTTCCGGTTTCCAAAGAAATAAATCGCAGAGTATCATAGAAAGTACCCTGAGCTGTCGGCTTGAATATGACATTGTAAGTAATCCGTCCCTTCGGTTCGATATGGGTTGGTACCTTTGGTATAGACGACACAATATAAAACGGAGCTTTAGCAATTGGTAGGGTATCAATATTGGCAACACCTGTTCCATTATTTTCCAATGTAATCGTATTTGTTTGATCAAATCCTACTTGTACTAATCCAAAATCAGAAGTAGGGTCGGCATTTAAAGTAGTAGTTTGCACCTTTGCAGATACAAATATAGTATCGCTAAAGTTTCCGCAATTAGCATCATTTAAAGCGATTTTCCAACTATAAGGACCATCGGTTAATCCTGCTGCATTGAAATCAATTTTAATAGATAAATTGCCATAAGCTGTTAAAAGACTATTTGGAATAAATCCAATAGTCAATCCCGGATCACCAATTATTTTAGAGTCTTTCAAATCCAAAGGCAACGCTGTATTGTTCGCAATACTAATTGTTTTCGAAGCGGATTTGCCTTTACAAACTATTCCCAAATCAATCGGAGTTCTTTCGAATGCGATACCCGGCTTGATTACATTTGCAGTTAGTTTTAATGTAGCAAGATTAGTAGGACATCCTTTTAATCGCAAATACAATTCATCAGCAGGAGAACTAGAACCAGGAAGCCCTACAAACGTAACATCAAAAGTTACGAAACCGTCCTTAGGAATACTTCTATTTGTAATAAATGCATTAAATATACTGCCACTACCCATCGCTAATACGAAATCATCAAGTTCAACATCTGAAGCAGATATATTCCTAACAGATGCGGTTAATGTTTTAGGTGTATTAGGGCATAAATCTTTGAAATTTAATTCAGTAATTTTATTAGTTTTAGTAGCATCATAAAATTCACCGCCGAATTCATCTATCTGAGCTGTGCATTCAATTAACCAAGGTTGATGATATGCTGTTAAATCATTATGAGTTATTTCCAAAGTATCAATTATTATTCCTTTGACTCCCGGCTGAACCGTATAGCTAATACTTATTTTAAGAGTATCATTAGGTGCGAGAATTGTGTCCCTTTTCTGTAAATATGCGAATCCCGGCGTATAATTTTTAAATTTGGCTGAAGACATTTTAAGCGTTAGTGGCACTTTGCCTTTATTCCATAGTTTAACAGTATCGTATTTAATATTGCCTTCGCAATAATATGTATCAATATGACTTACTGAATCTCCGGCTATTTCTGGAAATTTATCAATCATTAAAATATTAGCAGCTGCTTGAGAGAAATCAATATTTGGCAAATACTGAGCTGAATCTTGTCTTCCGGGTGTGTCAATTTGCTTAGTTGCTAAGAAATAATACACAGAATCAGTGCCAATCAGATTCAAATTTTGAGACCAAGTAGTAGCACTTGTAGCAGTAGCATTTGTAACAGTGCCTACTTTAGTCCAACTTACATCTGATTTAGATTTCAAATACAAATCTAACACATCATTCAATTGCCTTGTACCTTTAATTTTGCATTTACGAGGCACAAACGAAGTAGTATCCGTAGTGAAACCTAAATAGTTCGCATCTGGTACATCAGTCGCATTCGGAGTTGAAGTAGTGCCAATCATCGGTTTATTTATATCGAAACGCACTCTTCCAGCTCCGAAATTACCTGCCATTCCGCCTGCTACATAAGCTTTTACGTCAACGGTCTGATACTTAGCGAACACTCCGACATAACCGCCCGAACCACCACCACCATTAATATTGCCGTCTCCATTAGATCCATACGCACCTTTCGCTGAAATTTCTAAATCTGTGATGTCGCAAGCAAAAATCCTAATCGCACCACCACCGCCGCCGCCATTACCTGAACAATCGCCACCCCCATTCGGATTGCCACTTGCCCCGCCAGAACCGCCAGCAATAGGAACAACAAGATTATTTCCGTGTATTCTACCGGAATTAAAACTATTTGAACCTTGTCCTAAAGTAGAATAGCCTGCTCCGCCGCCTTTCGTACTTTGGTCGCCGCCCGAACCGCCGCCATAACCGCCACGATTATTTGCCTCGGTAGGAGTTTGGACAAATGAACCTTTACCCGAAATACCGAATGGATGCCCTGTGCCGCCTCCGGCGTTCTCATACCAGGCTGAAGCAGGTTTAACAACTCCGTTTATACTATTTCCGGCTAAACCACTACTCTCGCCATAGGATTTATATATATCAGAACTCAAAGGATTTCCTGACTTATTTCGTCCTCCCGGACCGCCGCCTACAAATCCTTTACCGCCATTGTCGCCAGAACCTCCAGTATTGAAAACATTTGCATCACAGAATTTTCCACCACCGCCACCACCAC
>CAZIIZ010000349.1:0-4093 GCA_964539225.1 uncultured Hyphomicrobiales bacterium
TCAAAGATTGCAATAACTGCTCCAGCAAGCCCTTCCAGCCTCGGTGAGGTTAGTGGCTTAATCAGAAAAATGAAATCGCTTGGCGTAGAGGTTGAAGTTGGAAATACAGTGAAGCAACGAAACAAATCTACCAAATATTTATCGACTAATGACGATGATAGAGCCGACGAATTAATGCATTATTTCACTCGAACGGATATCGACGGGATATTTTGTGCTCGTGGCGGATACGGAGTAATGCGTATTTTAGATAAATTAGATTACGATTTGATTAGAAACAATCCGAAAATTGTAATCGGTTACAGCGATATTACAGCTTTACTGCTTGCTATATATAAAAAATCCGATTTAGTCTGCTATCATGGTCCTGTCGCATCGTCCGATATGAATGATTTTTCGATGAAGTATTTACTCGCCGAATTATTCGAAGGTTATAATTTATCAGACATTGAATATAAAGACCCTACAATAGAGGTTATTGCTCCGGGGTATGCTGTAGGAAGATTGACCGGTGGCAATTTGTCAATGGTAGCCAGTTCGCTCGGTACTCCTTACGAAATGGACGCTACTGATAGTATTATTTTCTTGGAGGAAACTCGTGAACATCCTTACAAAATAGACAGAATGCTTACTCAGATTAAATTAAGCGGTAAATTTGATCAAGCCAAAGGGATAATACTCGGCAATTTTGATGATCTAAATACGAAGAAAAACTTTTATCCGGGACATTCATACACTACTATGCAGGTATTAACTAATAGATTTAGTGATTTGAATATTCCTGTAATGCTCGGATTGCCATTTGGGCACATGACAAACAAAATGACTTTACCATTAGGAATATTAGCCAAAATCGATACAGCATCGAAAAGCTTTTCCATTATTGAACAAGTAACGTGTTAATTTGTTATATTGAATTTAATATTTGAAGATTATATTCAATATAATTCAGAAATATCCGATTCCTACTCATTATCTCTTTATGCTTAGAGTATATGGAGCGATATTATATCTGTAATCTTAAAAAATATTCAAAAATATTTATGAAAAAATCAATATATAGAAACTTTGTGATGCTATTTACAGTGTCTGTTATTTGTGTGGCTACAATAATTTCTACTATAGTATATTATTCTACTGTACATCAGTTAGAGCGTAGGATGCAATTAAATTTGGTACGTACCGGACGAACTGTTGAAAAATTACTCAAATCCGAATGTTTCAATAATAATTTATACGGTACCGATAATGATTCATTATTTCAATTGCAAGCAATAAGTATAAAGTGGCGTGATTTGTTTTCTAAATACCTAATTAATCCATATAATTATTTTTTTAGAATCTACGATTCTGAAAAAAGAATAATATGGTTTACCGAGAATATCAGTGATAGTCAAGATACTGCAATTAATATTGTGCCAAGCAATTTTAACTATATTAGTTTGTCATCTTCAAAACGCAAATTAACTCCTAAATTTTTAAGCTATTACAGCTTTGAAAATTATATTAACTCGCAAAATAAAGAAATAATCCGAACCGATATACTTCGAGGCAAAATATTTAGAATTTTTACATTCAAATCAAATAACTTGATTATTACCTTAGCACAGCCCAATCAGTATTTTGAAGATTTTAAATTTACGTTAAAATTAACCTTCGGAATGTTAATATTTTTTAGTGGATTAATTGCTTATATATTAGCCAAAATATTTTTAAAGAATCCATTCGCATATCTCGAGGAATTAAGTAAATCTTTGAATCTAATTGATATACGCAGCAAGAATATTGAAATTCCTGTAGCACCAAATTACAACGAATTCCAATTGCTTTCTAATAATGTTAACGATATTCTGAAAAATATGACTGAAGGGTACAGCAAATTATCGAAATTTTCGGCTGATGTAGCTCACGAACTGAAAACTCCGCTCACTATTCTTAGGGGTGAATTATCTTTAGCTTTACAAAATCGAAGGAAACCGGACGAATACGAATTGGTAATTGCTTCTGCATTAGAAGAATCTGTCCGACTGAGCGGAGTAGTCGATGCTTTATTAGAATTAGCAAGAGCTGAAACCGGACAAATAAAAATGATTTTTAAGAAAGAAAATCTTTCTGAACTAGTAAAAGAAATTGCCGAAGATTGCGAAATATTAGCAGAAGAAAAAGATATTTTGATTAATTCTAATATCGAATCAAATATTATTATTAATTTCGATGCCGATAGGATGCACCAAGCAATTTTAAATATTATTGATAATGCGGTCAAATACACTCCCAAAAAAGGATTTATCAGTATCGACTTCAGAAAGACAATTGATAATTATGCGGAATTACGGATAATTGATACCGGTATCGGTATTTCTCAAGACGATTTGGAAAAAGTGTTTGAACGATTCTTTAGAACTGACGACGTAAAAATGAAAAGTATTAGTGGTCTCGGTTTGGGGCTTACTATGGTAAAATGGATAGTAAATGCTCACAATGGCAAAATCGAGATTCAAAGCAAGGTTGGCAATGGTACAGCTTTCATCGTTAAAATACCTATGAATTTATAAAGTAAAAAGCAATATTCGCAATAACATGTTTGAATTATTTACGAATATTGCCTTACGAATCAAAAAATGACTTGATTTAATTTGTTTTTCCGCTAATAGGATTAATTTTAATAATCTCAATTTGTGCTTCTTCTTCGCTAACGCCAAAACCCATTTTTTCTAATTCTGAAATAGCTGTTTTCAAATCAGATTTAGATAATTCGAAATCATAATAACCTTTTAGATTTGTATTGTCAACGAAATGTTTTTTGTATGTAGTCTCTAAATATCTGATAATTAGGGAAACTGGAACAGTTTGAGCATTCCATTTGTCATTCTTATCATCGAATTTGGACTCTATCTTTTTAGAAGTTGCTAATAGTTTCTGATAGCTATCTTCGAACTTTTGGCAATTTAAACAATTAATCTTATAAACCTTGGTGGTTAATTTTTCAGTGGTCATTTCCAAATTTAATGCGTTTAATATGGTTTTTAGCATTCCGATTTTGTATTGTTCGTAATTCAAATTATTAGCCGGACGATAATAAATATCTAAGTTCTCGGTTGGGATATTATTTGATAATTCTACCTTTAGGGGTGAAGAATCCAATATCATCTCGACAATAGTTTTAAATGGGAGGTTGATATATTGGATTTCGCTTTTTCCGAGCGAATAAGTGCCTTGTTCTTTGGGAAAATTCGATTTACTAATAGTCAATCCATAAATCAGATTTTTCTGTGCATCATTTTCAGGTGCGGCAGGAGTTTCCGGTGCTACATTAACTTTGCCGGTTTTTATATAATCCGCAATAGCCGATTCTGGCAAAGTACCGGGATGACCAACCCAATCAATAATTCCATTTTCATTAATTAAGAATGCTTGTGGGATAAATTTAATACCATAATTCGTATTAGTTTTGCCGTTATCATCAATGGCAATATTTGCTTTCATTTCTGTCTTCTTCATAAACTCAGATATTAAATCCGACTTTTCCTTGGTAATAGACACAAATACCAAATCTTTAGAATATTTATTACACATTTCATTTAGATGGGGAATCATTTGTTTGCAAGGACCGCACCAAGTAGCCCAAAACTCAAGGAAAACTTTTTTCCCTTTCATATTAGGTTCTGATTTCATCCACTTAGAAATTTTAATTTCCGGAGCTTTCTCTCCAACCGTTTGAGCATTTGCAATAGTAGTATATACTAGCATAATCATCAAGTAAAACAGTATTTTTTTCATTAATATCCTTAATAATTTATATATAATTCTTTAAAATTTATATCGCTGTATCGACGTACAAGGGTCGAAAAATTGTATTAATTTAATATACGCAGTCGTATGAACAATCTTAACAGTCTGTTGAGAAAGTAAGTAAATTAGTCATTCTGAGCGTAGCGAAGAATCTAATACGGTCGTAACTCTATACAAGGCAATAGATTCTTCACTTCGTTCCTAATGACATGCTTCAACAAAGTTTACAAAGTAGAATGTAGGTAAGTAGAGAAAATTAGCTACGCTGAATCATAAGAATGATTTCATGAATTTTCTCTAC
>CAZIIZ010000350.1:0-4089 GCA_964539225.1 uncultured Hyphomicrobiales bacterium
ATGTAACCGACACAAACCAATTAGATCTAACGGCCGAAGGTGCCCATTCCGCACCGAGAATTATTCATTCAAAGGACAAAACTGGCAAGGCAATACATGAAGCTGTAATCGCCGAGCTACTTAAACATCCTAATATTAAGATTAAATTGGACCATACTGTGGTTGATTTACTGACTTTATCGCATCATTCCAAAAACAGTGTGGACATATATGAAAAACCGGCTTGCTTCGGGGCTTTCGTTTTAGATAACGTAAGCGGCAAGGTTTATCCGATATTTGCTCAACAAACTATCCTTGCTACTGGCGGTTTGGGTCAATTATATATGCATACTTCCAATCCATTAGAAGCTACCGGCGATGGCATTGCTTTGGCGTGGAGAGCCGGAGTACGATGCTTTAATTTGGAGTATATTCAATTCCATCCAACTACTTTTTACGGAGCTCACGATAGATTCCTTATTTCGGAATCTATGAGAGGCGAAGGAGCGAGATTGATGGATAAAAATGGCAATCCATTTATGAAATCATTCCACGAACAGGGCGATTTAGCTCCGAGAGATATAGTCGCTCGAAGTATTCATCAAACTTTGCTCGAAACTGAGCATCCTTGCGTTTATCTCGATATTTCATTCAAAGATAGTGATTGGATCAAGGATCGATTCCCGACAATATATAACAATTGCATAACTCGTGGTGTAGATATGTGTTCTGAGCCGATTCCTGTCGTCCCAGCTGCACATTACTCATGTGGTGGAATTGGAGTCAGTCTAAAAGGTAAATCCTCGCTACAACGCTTATACGCAGTAGGCGAAGTATCTTGTACCGGCATTCATGGAGCCAATCGTTTAGCTTCTACTTCATTACTGGAAAACGTCGTTTGGGGACATTTGGCCGGAAAGGATGCTGTCAAGCATTGTGTTGCGAATCCATATTACCCAGCGATTTACGAATGGCAAGAACGAGATCAATATATTGATCCGGCTCTGATAGCCCAAGATTGGACGAATATCAAAAATACGATGTGGAACTACGTTGGTTTGGTGCGTACTAAGCAAAGATTGCTGCGAGCAAGAACAATATTTAGGCATTTGCAAACTGAAATCGAACAATTCTATCAGCAAGCAAGTATGACTAAATCTATCATACAACTCCGTAACGGTATGCAAGCTGCTATCGCAGTTACACAAGCTACAATCGAAGCTCGCGAAAGCCGTGGGGCTCACTATTTAAAGCAATAGCTTTAGATTTCGTAATACAATTATTCGTTTATAAAAGTAATAAAGCGATTATTCCTATCAAATTTAATTTAGGAATAATCGCTTTTCTACAATATTTATCTAACCATTATTTATTAGAATATGCGGTTAGCGAGCTAAAGTTCAGCCAATTTTTCTTTCAACCGCTGAGCTACAATATCCGGAACGAAGTCAGACACATCCTGCGAATAGCGAGCTAATTCACGCACAATAGTAGAATTCAAATATGTATATTTCTCGTCGGGAGCTAAAAATATAGTATCTGCCGATGGATACAATTTTTTATTCATCAGAGCTATTTGGAATTCATATTCGAAATCAGATACTGCACGAATACCACGTATTATTGTGTTAGCTTTAATTTGTTTGGCATATTCCACGGTCAAACCCGAATAAAAATCTACCACCACGTTTGGCAAATGGCTCAAAGCAATGCGAGACATTTCCACTCGTTCTTCGTCAGTAAACATATTTATTTTTTTGGAATTCACGGCTATTAGCAGCACGACTTTGTCGAACATGGGAGCTGCTCGCTCCATAACGTCAATATGACCCAAGGTTAATGGATCGAAAGTTCCAGGATAAATTGCTATTCTGCTCATTTTTTTTATATATTTATTATTATTAAAATTCTTCGTTATAGAATAAAGTATAGTAGTGCATTCCTTGCTCGCGATCGTAGCCTTTTTTAATTAGTTCAGAATTGCCCAACACATTAATCTGGAAATTTTTATCTAATTTGATAATGCTTTTCAAGATTCTGCCTTGTTTTTTCACGGCATCGCTGGCTATTTCGAAATCAGTATTGATTCGTTTTCCTCCGTCGTTTTCGTATTTTTCTTTAAACGAGCGAAAGCTTTCAATTACTTCAGGAGTTTTAAATACTTCTTGCTCAAATTCCTTCATGGAGAAATTTTCTTTTTCCTTGAAAAATTTGGATGAATCATTGAGATACTCGGCTTGCTCGGCTTTGCAAATTTCAAATTCTTCGGGTAATCTTTCGGAAACGAATGTCTTGCACATTTCTAAAGCTGCTTCAGTTTGGAAATACTCATCTTCTCGACGTTTTAGATTGAGAAAATCATTCATCCAGAATATTGCTTCATTATTTTTGCTCAGATTGTCCACAGCAGCAACTAAAAAACCCGATTCTCGCATAGAATTAAATATCAAGCAGCCTTTATCCAATTTATTGATATTGATGCCGTTGTCGCTTTCTATACCGAAGTCGCCTCCTGCGGAGTAAACCTTCAGGAAAGTATCTTTATTCTCGGATTTGAAGATTCCTATGGCATCGACCATTTCGCCCTCGATTATGCAATCCTGAAAATAAACAATGTACAGCTCGCCCGGTTTAATTTTCGGATGAGTAGAAGTTTGATACAAATGCTTCGCGATATTGATGGATTGCTCGAAAATTGCATCAGGCGAATCAAATACAGCCGAGGCATAAGAATATATTTCGTTCAAATTCAAATCGCTATCGTGAGTCAAATGGTAGTATTCTCTATGCTTGAATGGAGTAAAAAAGTAATGCAAAAGCAATTGGTTAATATCGTCGGAAGTTTGCATAGGCGATTTCGAGAAATTTACGCCTTCATTATTTGCTTTATTCCCGATTTTATGCAAAATCAAACTCTTAAACTTAATCTCTTCTAAATGTATCATTTATACTAACTTCATATTTTTTACTTAATTATTTGAATGCAAAAATAAGCGAAAATGCTGTTGAATACAAACCAATTATTTTGTTTTAAATTTTTATTCCAAAACAGTTGAAACCTTTCGCAAATAAATGCGTAATAAATAAAAGATATGAGAATAATTATCCTTTATAGAAAGGATAGTTACTCCTGTATTTAGATAATTTGGTAACGTAAGTATAATACTGAAATTATTATTTTATCACAATAGAGAGAAAGTACTCCATACAGTCTCAGAACAATAAGCCGCAAATTTTTTGGCAGAATTATTTGCGGCTCTTATTTTGTCCAAATCTAAATAAAGTCAATAATAAAGTATATGTTTTCCCTCTTTCGAGTAATTACATCAAATATCTGCATTCTAAGAATATATCGTGAACACCTGAAAATATTCTATTGAAATATTTTTAACTTCTATTTTCCTATCAGTCTGTTAAAAATGTATCATTGGGAAAACTGGTCATTCAGAGGTCAAAATGACTAATTATTTTACTTTTTCAACAGGCTGCTATATATTAATTGTAGCTATATTTATTTTACTACAAATATAGAAATTCTTTATTTCATGATTACTTAACTGATTCCTAATTCCAAGCCATTTCTTTTTTTGGGAGGTATTAAATGATAATACGAAAATTAATTCTAAAGATAATTTATTAGATCAACAAATATTTTAGCGATAATTGATATTATTATTTGTAATTCACTTAATAAATTGTTATATTTATATTTATTTTTTAATTATTTAATAAAGTATTATTCAAGGAAATTTTTTATGAAAAAATTTTGTGCTTTTTTGCTATTACTTCTCACAGTAGCAGCCCATCCTAATCTCAACGCCGGCGACTTCGCAAAACAATGGAACTGGATGCATCCATATCCTACAGCGAACAGCTTAACAGTTACTACCTCAAAATCAAATTTATTAGCAGTTGGCGGAGCCAACGGATTTATTGCGGTGTCCACGAATAATGGAATTACTTGGGAGCAGAAAACTATCCAATCAAACGAAGAAGTTGCTGCTATTAATTTGAATTACTATCCTGCCAAAATAATCGTCATTACTAAATCTGGTATAATCTTCGATACAGAAACCAGCACAAGCCTTGGTTCTGTTTCTGCCCAAGTCA
>CAZIIZ010000351.1:0-4087 GCA_964539225.1 uncultured Hyphomicrobiales bacterium
AATTCGATTACCTTCGTGTGGGCATTTAGTATTGAATACTGAGAAATAATGTCCGTAAATTTCGTATGGCACTCGGGTAATCATCACTTCTTCCATATTGCCACCTTCGGATTTAGGTACAACTAATCGGACACTACCCCAAATTTCTTTGAGCTGCGGATACTGATCCAAATCTAAAGTATAAACTCCCTTGATTTCAGCTCCGCCTCCGTTGTCTAATTTCGGTTGGAGTTCGCCGAGCAACAAATGAGGGCATGCGGCAGTAAAGACTGAAGCTGTCAACAATTGTTTCAAGAAATTTCTTCTATTATTTTCTGTAGTTTTCATAGTATTTCTTTTAAATTTTTAATTACAAAATTAACTAATAATATTAACACAACAAAGCAGAAAAGGTCGCAAAGTATATAAAGAAATAATTATATTTTGTACGAATTCAATCAAAATACCATAATTACGTTAATGTAGTTTTATTATAGCGAGAAACGATTGAAACAAGCAAGTATTATATTAATAGCGTTATTATTGATAACAATAAATTGTACGGCACAAATATTTAAACGAGAATATTCGTGGCTATATCGGGGTCAAGCATATTCGATGGGATTGATATTGAACACGAGGACTTATGAATATTATAAGAATAGTGATAAAAGGCTATTTTTTACTAAAGATAATTCTTTAGGCAAATTTCTAAATATAAAAGAGAATGATAATTTAATTCAAATGATTACCGATAAATTACAAGTATTAGCTCGCAAAAATAAAATTCCGACCGAGCAATTGCCGGATTTCGCTTCTGCATTTGTGCAATATATTCCTTATGACTCGGCTAAGGCTGAAAAAATATTATCCGAGAATTGGTCAGCGGATACAGATTTATACTTTCATTACGAGACTGTATATATTGACCGCGGAGTTTGCACCGATAAAAGTATTTTATTAGTATCAATTTTGCGTCGGTTGGGCTATGGAGCTGCGGTAATACTAATGGAAAAAGAGCATCATGCAGCAGCGGCTATATATTCTCCGTCTGATAAATCGCTGAACAACTCCTCGTATTCATATATAGAAACGACTGCTCCGGCTCCAATTGGATATATCCCAAGTCATATTGATATTGGAGCGGTAGAAATATTGCAAAAATCTTCCGGTAAGGCTTATCAAAAATAGCGTTTTGTTTATACTCAAGGTGGATTCATACTTGGATTAAGACCAATGCAAAAGTCGATAAAAATGTATTCAAATAACATAACTGGAAATTTAATCAAACCAATATACTTTGTAAAGTATTAATATTGGGACAGTTATAGATTACTGCATTAGCTACGCTGAATCGTAAGAACGATTTCGCTCGAAGACTTGCTCGCAGGAATGACAATTTGAAGGTTTGTTAGTTTTGCAATGTTCTCGAATTCTAAATCTACAATAATTAATTGATTAATACATCATTTGCATATAAATATGCACAATTATCAATCTAACGAATAAATGCAGAAACTCAATTTAATAGCATTAACTACATTCTCCGGCGTTGAGCATTCGATTACCGATATTTCATCCGCAGAAATGTTTTGTAAATCAATTGCCGTTGGGCATTATGAAAATTTCCCGGTAGCCTCAGTTTTGTTGCCCAAAGCTCAACGCCAAGATATCTATAATATCTATGCTTTTGCTCGAACTTCTGACGATATTGCCGATACACTTTTGCATTTAAACACTAGCGAACGCATTCTATTATTAGATGATTATTTGAATAATTTGAGACTCTATTGCAAAACAGCCAAGTCTGAATCTGATTTTAATTCCAAGTTTACTAATCCGATATTATTAGCATTGAGCGGAACTATCAATAAATTAAAATTACCCATCGAACCGTTCGAGAGATTAATTAAAGCATTTCAGATGGATTCAGATTTTACTCACGCTGAATCTTGGGACGACTTGTTGAATTATTGCAAGCATTCAGCGAATCCGATTGGAGAATTAGTGTTGAGAGTATTTGGATTGTACAACGAACGAAGCGGCTATTTATCCGACAATATTTGTACTGCACTGCAATTAGCAAATTTCTGGCAGGATTTCTCGGAAGACTTGCCCAATGGACGATGCTTCATTCCAAAAGAAGTGTTGGATAAATACAATTTAAGTGCTACAAACTATGCCGAATGGCAAAATAGCAAAGAATTTGATAAATGTTTGAGCGATATTTACGATTTCACAGAAAATTTCTTTGATATTGGCAAAGAATTGCTTAAATTGCTTAAACCAAAAAGATTAAAGATGGAAATTAATGCTACTTGGCTCGGCGGGCGATTAATATTAAAGAAAACTAAAGCACTCGGAGCGTCAATATTAACTCAAAGACCAAAGATTCGAAAAAGCGAAATGATGTCGTTATTTATTAAAATTGTTTTCAGTTAAGCGGGATTTATGGAATATATCACTAAATATGATTTAGCTAAATATGAAAATACGATTGTATTAGAGGACGAGAAGTCTAACTTTGCTTTCTCATTTTCTGTATTACCTAAAGAAGAAAAGAATGCCATTAATTCTGTATATTCATTTTGCTCATACATTGACGATATAGTTGACGAACCTAATAATACTCCCGAAGCAATAATAAAAAAATTAGACAGATTGAATTGGTGGGAGCAAGTCATTCATAAGTTTTACTCCGGCAATATTGACAATCGTATTCTGCAACCATTCGAGAAATTGATTTATCGCTATAAGATTCCGAAGCAATATTTCATCACTCTAATTGATGGCTGTAAGCGAGATTTAGTACAGAAAAGATACAATACATTCGAGGAATTGAAGGAATATTGTTACGGAGTCGCCGGCATAGTAGGGCTAATCAGTATTGAAATATTCGGTCATAAGTACGAAGAAACTAAAAATTACGCAATTAATTTAGGTTATGCCCTGCAATTGACCAATATTATTCGTGATGTCAAGTTCGATATGGAGCGTGATTACGTATATTTGCCCCAAGAAGATTTGATTAAATTTGATTACTCCGAGGACGATATTCGTAATTCGGTTTATAATGATAATTTCTTCGAATTAATGCGATTCCAAGCTCAACGAGCAAGGGAATATTACCACAAAGCACGAACCCAATTGCACCCGGACGAACGAGCAACAGTTTTCTCGGCAGAAGTTATGGATGCAATTTATTATCGACTGTTGGACAAAATGGAGCTTAATGAATTTAGGATTTATGATAAGAAAATTAGAGTTTCCACTCCGCATAAATTATATATTACGCTTAAGCATTGGATTCAAGCCCGACTATTAGTCGATAGAATCAAGAAAAACAATGTTTCAGTATTCTATTAATGGTCTATTGAAAATGTATCAATTACGATACTGTCGCTTTGACCTAAAAACAACAAATTTTCATTGCTTTTTCAACAGCCAACTAATCATTTAATTCCAATTCTAAATTTATCTTAGAATTGTCGAAGTAAATTGAAGAAATGCGATATATCTCCAAGAACTTCTTCAATTCTTCAATTTTGTCTAAATGCACTATCAGTTCTTTTTTCCCGGTATCTAATTCCACCATTAAATTGCTGAATCTGTCTTTCATCAAAAACTGAAATCCTTTCGCTAAAAATCCCAAAACGCCCATCAATTCGTAGCCTAAAGTTATGGAATACTTGTCGATTTTTTTTACTATCAATTCCATTCGCATATAATAGTTTATCTCGATTCTGTCTCTATCGACAAACTGTAATGAAAGTGTGGTATCTTTAAATTTTTTTATTAATCCTACTAACTCTTGATATGACAATTCAATTTTCATTTTGATTTCTTTCTTTTCTAAATTCTTCGATTTGTACAAAGATAAGCAAAATATGATTAACAGCAATAATAAATCCCTTTGCAAGCTAAATTATTTCTAAGTTTTGCAAAGGGACTCAAAATTAACAAAGCAATGCTATTTAATAAATAACAATTGCACTAAGATATAAATCGGCAATAATACGACAAGCGAAAATTTATACATATAAGCGAAGAAGTGTGGCATTTTGATACCGTGATTTTCTGCAATTGACTTGACCATAAAGTTTGGACC
>CAZIIZ010000352.1:0-4087 GCA_964539225.1 uncultured Hyphomicrobiales bacterium
TAAATTTGTCGCCATAAGTTTGCCCTGTAAAAATGTTAATAAAATTTGATCTTTTTAGACTACAAATATACAGGTCAAACTTTTTATTTACAAACATACTATCTACGGAGTAAAGATAAGAATTAATCTTATACAGCGTAGCTGTTAAACGTTAGTAACAATAATATTAAACAAATAAAAGCAGCCAATGATTAGGAAATGCAATAGTCCGCACATAATTTCCCGCCCAATTTTAAAAAGAATTTGGAAATAATTCCTAAAATTGATTATATTTGTTTTTTTAATTATTGAATACTATAATGAATCTGAAACCCAATATCAGCAGATCAGTTATCCTTTCGTCTCTATTAATCTTTGCAGGTATCCGACTGCTTGGAGACACTTTGTTGTTTTTAGTGAAGAAATTGGATACTGACACAATAATCCTCTGGAAATCGGTCAGCACTTTATCAATAGTTTTTTCTCTCTTTGTGTTTTTCTTTTTTAATGCCATTAAAGGCGGAAAATACTCAGAAAAATCGCTCAAAGATAATTACTTTTCTGATTCACTGAAACTGTTAGGCTTTAGCATTGCTTTAATATTTGCCGGAGTACTCCAGCCTGAGACGGTATCAGCGTATCTATTGGAGCGAAGTCTGATTAATTTAATTTTCAATGATATTGTATCATTAGCGTACTTAGCCTTATCGGTCAATTCATTATATATTTTATTCAAATGGGCAAGCATTAATAAACATAAGAAGACAAAAGGGTTGCTCCGTTCGATAGTAGTATTATTTGTCTCAATTTTTCTGATTGAATTCGTAAATTCATTTACTAATACCGGATTCCTCGGCACTGCTGAAATGTCAATCTTAGTGGTTGCGATTGGTGTAGTCTATCTTTTATTTGGCAATAATTCTTGGCTCGCTGTTTTACCAAAGAGGAAAAAGCTCCAAAGCCTTTGGATAAGTCTGACTCTATCCATTTTAATGGGGCTATTAGCTGCCAATGCTATTGGTACCGAAAATTCAGTGCATTCATCATTGACTTATTTTATGGGCGGAGGCGGCATTATCGCAGGATTCCCGTTCTTTTGTGCCGTTATTCTATTCGCACGTTTATTTTTCTCTACTATCGGGGCATTACCTACCAGCGAAATTGTAGAACGCCGCACCTTCGAAGTGCAGTCTTTAACATACTTGAATAGAATAATAGCCAATACTATTGAATTTGACAACCTTCTCAAAACAATCAATCAATTAGCTATTAACGGAACCGGAGCTAATTATGCTTGGGTAGAAATCTTTAATAGCGAAAACAAAATTGACAAACTATATTCCGAGCAAGTAAAGCACGAGAAAATACAATCGCTACACGATGATGAATTCGTAAATAAATTGCTCGTTGAATTACAAGAACCGCTATTATTCCAATCATTGAACGAAGAAATTGAGCATCATCCGTATTTATCGGCATTCAATTTTGCAGCATCATTGATTATTGTGCCTTTATACTTTAAAACGGCTAAAATCGGAAATTTAATAGTATTAAGCGATGAAGAATATGGATTAGATGCAGATTCGCTGAATGTACTCAATGCTTTTAAGGATAACATCAGTATCGCAATTGAAAATGCAAAACTATTAGAAGATTCAATTGAAAAAGAAAAATATAAACAGGAAATTGCCTTAGCGAAAGATATGCCGGACAAATTATTGCCGAAGCAAGTGCCTCAACACAATTCCTATTCAATTGCAGCATTTACTAATTCCGCGGAAGTAGTCGGCGGAGATTATTACGATATTGTATATTTAAAGAACGGAAAGATGTGCCTATTAATCGGCGATGTATCCGGCAAGGGAATTAGTGCTGCTTTCTATATGGCACAACTCAAAGGCGTAGTGATGTCGCAAGCTAAAGAATCAGAAACAGCTGCAGAAATATTACGAAGAATCAATTCCGTACTATACGGCAAAATGGACAAACAAATGTACATTACACTTTCTGCTTTAGTTATTGATGATGAAGATGGCAATATATCATTCGCTAGAGCTGGGCACATGCCAACAATTATCAAATCCAAATCCGGAATTACTTTCCATCAACCTAAAGGATTCGGTATTGGATTAGTACCTTCGGCGATGTTTGATAAAAACTTAGAAGATGTATTCATAACATTGCAAACCGATGATATTTGCTTCTTGTTCACCGATGGAGTAAATGAACTCCGAGACTCTAATGACGAAGAATTCGGTTATGATCATTTGAAACATATTCTCTCAACTAACGTATTTTCTAATGCGGATTCCATAATCGAGAATATGAAAATGCAATTAGCAGAATTCTCGAAAAACACAAAACAATTAGACGATATTACAATTATGTCGGTAATATTTCAAGGCAAGGATTCAATTAATTAAATTGATAAGGATTTAGACACAATGGACAATAACTTTTTCGAAGTAAGCAGTTCTAAAGTAGAACAAATACAAATAATATCGCTCAATGGATATTTAGATGCTCATACTGCACCTAAATTAGAATCCGCAATTCAGCATTCAATTTCTGCCGGTGAGAAATATTTATTAATAAATTTCGAGAACCTTGATTATATAAGCAGTGCCGGTTTGGGCGTATTTATGGCTTTTATTGAAGATTTGAGAGATTTGCGAGGCGATATAAAAATGTCGTCGATGAAACCGAAAGTCTTTTCGGTATTCGATTTGTTGGGCTTCCCTATTCTGTTCGATATACTTAATACGCAGCAAGAAGCAATTGCTAAATTTCAAGAAATAATTGTAAATTAAGAATTACGATGAAATCAGACACTTCAAATATTAACAAACTCTGCATCCCAGGCGAATTAATTAAATTGGCAGAGATTAGAGGATTCGTGCAATCCAGAGCTGTGCAGTTCGGTTTCGACGAAGATCAAGTTTATAAAATCACTCTTGCGGTTGACGAAGCTTGCTCCAATCTAATCAGACATTCCTTTAAATTGTCTGAGACTAATAATATTTGTGTTGAAATTCAATACGAAACCGATAAATTCATAATATTAATCAGCGATAACGGCACTCCATTTAATCCTATAAATCACAATCCGCCTAATATGAATGAATATTTCAAGACTTTCCAACGAGGCGGTCTGGGCATACATATTATCAAATCAGTCATGGATGATATAAATTATTCGGTGCAATCCGACAAAAACACATTGAAACTAACAAAATATCTGAAGAGTGCTTAATATGAAAATGAGCTTAATATCCATCGCTTTGGTTCTTGCATTTTACTTAGGATTGTATAAGAAATTTCGTATTCCGAAGATCCGTCCGGCTTGGATATTTTTAATTTGCATTAGCTCTGCATTCGCATTAGCTTTAGCTCTATTTACTCCCGTATATATGAATTTGGACACCTTAGCTTTGCTAAGTAAACACAGTATTCCAGTCAATACAAAAATTTTAATTGATGATGCCACTATAGCAAACGAATTAAGCTCCAACAAACCAGTAACGCACGTATTCCGAAACGATACAATTAGTATTCAAATTGCGAAAGCAGTCATCCCTGAAGCAAAATCATTATTGCTTAACGTGCGGAAAATTGATGATAATAATTTTGCTATAGTTAGTGCCACTCCCAACAATTCAATACTCCACTTTCCTTACGTGCCGGGCTTGGATAAATTTATCCGTATTTTCCCTATTCACGTACCTATGGCTTGGGTAGCAGCTTTAGCGTTTATTATATCGCTAATTAACTCAATACAATACCTACGCACTCGCAATCAATTGTACGACAAGACTGCATATTCAGCCGCATTTTGGGGCGTTATCTTCTGCCTCGGAGCGACAATCACCGGAATGATTTGGGCTAAACACAGTTGGGGTTCGTATTGGAATTGGGATCCGCGCGAAACTTCCATTTTCTTATTGTTATTGATTTATGGCGCCTACTTTGCGCTCCGATCGTCGATCGAAGGGGCGGAAAAAATGGCGGCCCTGTCGGCAGCGTATTCTATCATTGCCGGCGTGACCGCGCCGTTCTTTATTTTCGTGATGCCGAGGATCATGTACGGTCTGCATCCGGGAACTAAAGG
>CAZIIZ010000353.1:0-4083 GCA_964539225.1 uncultured Hyphomicrobiales bacterium
ATGAGCGATGTTATAATCGCCTGAAATCACAACGGAACTATCCTGAGAATACTTGCGATTGACATAATTGAAGAATTCAGCGAAGAATTCCATCTTATAATTGAGCCTTTCATCGCCGGAAGTGCCGTTCGGAAAGTATATATTGAAGTGAACCAAATCATTATAGACTGTTTCGATGATTCGCCCTTCTATATCGAACTTCTCAATGCCTATTCCGAGATTTACTTCCTTCGCTTCCACTTTCGAAAGAGTCAAAGTACCGGAATATCCTTTTCTTCCACGAGATGGATTGTAGTAAGCGAAGTATCCTTCAGGGCAACGGAGTTCTTCCATAATCTGTTCGGGTTCAGCTTTGATTTCCTGCAAAGCAATAATATCCGGATAATTAGCTTTTTCGATGTATTGAAACAGTTTATTGTCTTTAGTGATTTTATCAAAACGTTTACTGGCATTTTGTCCGGTTACGGCTCTATATCCATTTATATTCCAAGATACTATTTTCATTGTTTTTATCTATTTATCAGTTAATAAAACATAAAACTAACATTTTTTTCGCAATATATCAAATGATTTTGTTGATTTTGCAGCTTAAGGATTGTTTAAATGTGTTCCCAATTGTTTTCTACAAATCAAATTGCATTGAGTTTACAATACTTCACTGATTAAAAATGAAATAAAATCTCTATAACGAAATATTTTATTTAATAATATAGATAAAAAGTCTTATATTTGTTTTTTTTATTATTTTCGGAATACTGTGAACAAAGAAGAATTACTCAGCCAGAAAATAGAATGCTTAGATAAAGGATTCGTGCGACTCGTAGATTATATGGGCGACGATAATGCGATAGTACAAGCAGCTCGTGTTTCGTACGGTAACGGTACTAAATCCTACAGAGAAGATCGCGGATTGATTCGCTATCTAATGCGTAATCGCCACACATCGCCATTCGAGATGGTGGAATTCAAATTCCACGTTCGCTTACCTATATTTATAGCTCGCCAATGGATTCGCCATAGGACAGCAAATGTAAATGAATATTCGGGACGTTACTCAGAGATGAGCGATGATTTCTATTTGCCGGATATAAGTCAATTGCGTCATCAAGCAGACGATAATAAGCAAGGCAGAAGTGATTTGAGATTAGACCAAAGCGAAGCCGAAATGGTGTTAGCTAATATGGAGAAATCGCAAAAAGAATCATACTCTGAATATCGTTCGTATTTAGAGCAAGATTTAGCTCGCGAATTGGCAAGAATTAATTTGCCATTATCGGCATATACCGAATGGTATTGGAAAATTGATTTGCACAATCTTTTCCATTTCATGAAGTTGCGATTAGATCCTCACGCTCAATTTGAAATTAGAATTTACACTGAAGCAATGGCTCATTTCGTAAAGCAAGTGGTGCCGATAGCTTACGAAGCTTTCGAGGACTTTAGCTTGCATTCGAAATTGTTCTCCAGAATGGAAATAGAGTTTATTAAAAGAATCGTTGATTCTAAAAAAATAAACGAAAAGGCTTTGTTAGATTTGGGTTTATCCAAACGAGAAGCCGCAGAAATAATTGAACTATTTACAAAATAATTTTTATATAATATTAAACTCAAGGAAAATCCTTATGAAGAAAATATCTCTATTGTTCGCAATTTGTATAATGGCATTCACTAGTAATGCTATGGCTGACAAACTCGATGACGTAATTAATGCTAATATTAAGGCTCACGGCGGCGAAAAAGTCTATAAAGATATGAAAACTATGTATGCTGAAATTGATTTGAACGTAATGGGTATGGCAATTCCGTCAAAAGTTTGGACTCAAACTCCTGATAAATCTAGAATTGAGCAATCTCAAAGCGGACAACAATCAATTATTATTGCTAATGGTAAATTATGTTGGGTACTAGTCGGCGGACAAGTACAAGACATACCTGCTGAACAAATTAATATGGTAAAGAATCAAAATCCATTTACTGATATCATCGGCAACAATCCATTAGTTGATTATAAGACCAAAAAAACTCCAATAACTTATGCCGGAACTGAAGTAGTGAATGGCAAAAATTGCGACATATTAGAAATCAAACAAGATTCGATGTTCTCAATTAAATGGTTTATCGACCAAACTACTAATTTAGAAGTAAAATATCAAGTAGTTATTACCGAACCAGAAGGTGCTGAAGAAAATGAAGAAGCAGAACAAATGAAAGCTATGATGCAACCAGAATTCTTCGTAACCGAATGGATGACTGTCGATGCTGTGAAAATTCCAAAATTAATAGACATGAAAATGGGAGCTTATAGCGGTACAATGACTTTCAAAAAGGTAGAGTTAAATAAACCAATAGATGCCAAAATGTTCGAAAAAGAAAAAGAGAAAGCGACTAAGTAAGCTAATCTTACGAAATTATCGAATAAAATTCGTTATAAATCGTCATACAGAACGTCTCTGATAATATAATATTAGAGACGTTTTTTTATTGATTAAAATAATATGGAGAATAATTGGACATGATGCCTTTAGTGAACTTAGAAGATTATAAATACGAATTACCAGCCGAAAGAATTGCAAACTTTCCTCTTGAGAATAGAGACGACAGTAAATTATTGAGAGTAAATCGCTTAGATAATTCAATTACTCATCATCAATTTAAGGATATTTCCAAACTATTCCCTATCAATTCTGAATTATTTATCAATACATCTAAAGTAATTTCTGCCAGAATTCCAGTAATAAAAGAAACCAAGGGAAAAGCTGAGATTTTTTTAATAGAGCCTATCGCTCCGTTTACTGAATATAATCTTGCACTTCGAGTGCGAAACAATGCGACTTGGAAGTGTATCATCGGCGGCAAAAACATCAAAGCCGGAGATGAATTATTTGCTGATTTGGGCGAAAAATATGGTGTAGTTAAGTTTTTGGTAATAGAAAAAGATGGTAACGAAGCCAATGTAAGTTTCGATTTGACAGAAAACAAACTCTCCGTAGCGGATTTATTAGATAAATACGGTCAAGTGCCACTGCCACCATATATCAAGCGTGATGCACAAGAGTCAGATAAAACTACTTACCAAACAGTTTATGCTAATTCCGAAGGATCTGTTGCCGCACCTACCGCAGGACTTCATTTTACTAAAAAAGCATTGAAGCGTGTAATCAGTCGAGGGATGCGATTGAATGAAGTAATTCTGCACGTCGGTCTTGGCACTTTCAAGCCAATAGATACTGACGATGTGAATAAACACGAAATGCACTCCGAGCGAGTAATCATCAGCAAATCTGTACTTGAGCATTTAATAGTATGCTTAGAATTGAATAAAAACATTATTTCAGTCGGCACTACCACTACTCGAACTTTAGAATCTATTTACTGGCTGGGAGTACGATTAATCGAGAATCCAGAACTCGAAATTCTAAACGATGAACTGCTCGTTGAGCAGCAAGAACCATATATAGAACGAGAGAATATACCATCATCAGAAGCAATAAAAGCAGTTAATGCGTATTTTGATAAGCATAAAATTACATCGTTAGTAGCAAAGACTAAATTATTCATCGTGCCCGGATATGATTTTAGAATAGTAAATATATTAGTTACTAATTTCCATCAGCCGGACAGCACTCTGATATTATTAGTGTCTGCGTTTCTCGGCGAAGACTTATGGCGATCTGCTTATAACGCAGCTTTAGCCAATGAATATCGTTTCCTAAGCTATGGAGACGCAAATTTGTTGATTAGAGAGATGTATTAATCAATAATATCAAAGAATGAATGAATACTAAATACCTTTAATACGATAATACATTTTTCTTGTATCGACGTATTAAAGGTATATTGATAATCATTATACACATCTTTAATATTGCTACAGACTTGTCATTCCTGCGTAACGAGTCTTCAAGTGCATGCAGGAAACCCTTCATAGGGTTCAACGTAGTTAATTTAAGTCCTTGATAATACAAGATGATTTGTTATTACTGAATAATCTTCATCATCACAGATTCCGGTATTTGCTCGAAGACTCACAAAACCGGAATGACACTATCATTGGTATAGACGAAAATGTGTATAATTGTTAGA
>CAZIIZ010000354.1:0-4080 GCA_964539225.1 uncultured Hyphomicrobiales bacterium
TTGATTGAAAAATCCAATAGTTCTTATATGTCATTCCTGCGTATGCAGGAATCTAAAATCGTCAATAAGCCGGATAATATAAAAAATAAAGATGAAGTTATTAGTATTCAGCAAGTCGAAACTTTTTCAGATTCCTGCATACGCAGGAATGACAAGATAGAGAAGCAGAAGAATATCATCATCATCGGGGCGGGCGATGCGGCTTTCGATTATGCTTTGAATTTAGCGAATCATGTCGGTAATTATATCAAGATATTGAACAGAAATGATAAATTAAAATGTTTGCCTCTGCTGTTCAATCGAATAAAAGTGAATCCCAAAATTAATTATATTGAAAATTGCGAATTGCAAGCCGTCGAATCTTCAGCGAATGGGCTTATAATTAATACAAATTTCGGAGAATTCAATTGCGATTATCTGCTTTTTGCTATCGGCAGAAGCGAGAACCGTTCATTCATCGGCGATAGCGTTGTGAATAATGAAATTATGCTATTAAATAATAAACGCTTGCATTATATAGGCGATGTTATTAATGGTTTATATCGCCAGATTAGTATCGCTACGGGCGATGGAGTGCGAGCGGCGATGGAGATTTATGAGAGATATAAATAGAAAGCCCAATAAAAAACGATCGCTTGTAAGGCTATTAATATTGAAATGTTAATCATTATTAGCTATCCAATACTTGCGATAGTTGGACAGCTAATAATAATATTCGATAGAATACTAATTCTGAAATACTATTGTTTTGCTAATAAATGCTCCAGATATTGAAAGCGTATGCTCTTCTACGATTATGCCTTTTACTCCGCTTTCTCGAGCGGCATCGCAAGTGATTTTAGTTAATCCGCCGCAGCAAGGCACTTCCATCCGAACGATTATTACTTTTTGAGTATTCGCTGTTTTGAAGATTGAAGTTAATTTCGGAGTGTATGGTTCTGTATAATCTAATTTCGGGCAAGCTACCACAACGGCTCTATTTGCTATATAATTAGGATGAACCATCGGAGTAGCAAACGCTGAGCAAGTAGATAAAATTACGATTTCTTTCCTGTTGAAAGACGGCGCATTGGGAGGGACTAAATGCAATGGAATTGGCCATTGCTCTAAAGCTGATTCCATACTCGAATTGTCTCCGGTTATTTCCTTTACTTTGCGTTCAAAAGTGTGCATCGCTGAACCAGGGCAAGCTCCAGATGGGCAACCGCCACTGCTTACTTCTTTTTCGGGTACTTTCGGAATATCAATATTATTTGCTTCTAGATACTCAATTGCTTGATTGTAGTACTCCATCGCATTATGCTCTTTCAAATGCTCTAAGTGAACAGCTACTACATTCATAGACTGCTTCATCATTATTTGCAATACTTTTACTTCGTCGTATTCTTCGGCTTCTCTTTCTACGATTTCTAACGCATCTTCTGGGCAATGTCCCAAGCAAGCTCCCAAGCCGTCGCAAAATAAATCAGAAATTAATCTGCATTTGCCGTCGATAATTTGCAAAGCTCCCTCGTGGCAATTTGGAATGCATAGACCGCAGCCATTGCATTTGTCTTCGTCGATTTTAATTATTTGCCTTTTCATAACTCACCTTTATATATACTATTTATTTATTCAGACTTTTTTATCTTATTTAAAACTATTATATTTGAAGTATTAAATGACAAATTATTTTAAATAATTAGAAAATAATTCTTTATGACTGTAATATTTTCAAAGAAATGCGAATTAGCTTTGCAAGCGGTACTATTTCTTTCTGCTCAAGAGCCAGAGTTGTATTTTAATGCTCAAGAAATTTCTGACAGGATGTCTGTGCCGAAGGAGTTTGTGTCGAAAGTATTGCAGATATTAACTGCTCATTCGATTATTGGATCCAAAAAAGGCAAAAGCGGAGGGTTCTATTTAGCCAAAGAGCCAAAGGACATTCGATTGATTGACATAGTGAGTGCGATAGATGGATTAGATATGTTCCATAAATGCGTGCTTGGATTCGAGGGCTGTTCGGTGTCTGAACCTTGTCCGGTGCATAATAAATGGGGAAAATTGCGAAGCGAGACTTACGAAATGCTTAGTGAGCAGACCTTAGAAGAGCTTAGAAATCAAACTATCGAAAAAATTAAGACTATTGATAAAAATGAAATAAGTTGATAAATTCCAAATTGAAATATTAAAGCCACAATATATTAGAAATTAAGAAATATATTGTGGCTTTTTGCGAATATTTTCGTAATTTTATAAGATAAAGTTTAATAGGAAAATAATAATAAAACACTATACATTAGGTCTGTTTATGAAAAAAATGATTATACTATTTTGTCTGTGCATTATCAGCGTAAATGCAAATGCACAAAATACAGTTTGGAGTTGGGGATATAACCTATTCGGTCAACTAGGCAACAACACTACTACTGAACAGCTTACTCCTGTTCAAACCGGAACGGCAAATGATTGGAAACTTATCGAGTGTAGTCTAAATTTTACTGTAGCTATCAAAAGCGATGGCACATTATGGGCTTGGGGGAAGAATACTTCTTCTCAGTTGGGCGATGGAACTACTACTAATAGGTTAACACCAGTACAAATTGGAATTGAAACTAATTGGAAGTCGATTTCTGCCGGTAACTATTTCGTAATAGCTCTAAAAAATGATGGCACTTTGTGGGCTTGGGGAGAGAATGCTTTCGGTCAACTCGGCGATGGAACAAATACTAATAGATCAGTGCCGACCGCAATTGGTACAGATAATGATTGGGTGTCTTTATCCGCTGGAACTGAACATAGCTTTGCTATTAAAAATGATGGTACTTTGTGGGCATGGGGGAATGATGCTTTAAGTAGGCTCGGTGATGGTACTTTTATTTCAAAGAATATACCAACTAAAATTGGAACGAGTACAAATTGGAAACAAGTTTCTGCAGGCACTTTTAATCATACTTTAGCAATACAAACTGATGGCTCATTATGGGCTTGGGGCGACAATTCAGAAGGTCAGCTTGGCAATGGAACATTTTTAAATAATTCACCAACTCCAATTCGAATTGGTTCTGAAAATACTTGGGCGTATGTGTCCGTAGGTACGACTTTCTCAATTGCATTAAAGACAAATGGCACAATATGGGGCTGGGGATTTAATGAAAATAATGAACTTGGAATTGGAACAAACTCAATGAAATTATCACCATTTCAAATAGGAACTGAAACTAATTGGAAAAGTATAAGTGCAGGAGCTAATTATACTTTAGCTTTGAAAAATGATGGTACACTTTGGGGCTGGGGAAAAGATGCTAATGGTCAAGTTGGAGATGGCGGAACGGAGAATGTTACAACTCCGACCCAAATTGGAACAAGCAATAAATGGTCTCAAGTTTTTGCTGGAGAAAGAAATTCTGCTGCTTTAAAGTTAGACGGAAATGTTCCGACAATATCGTATATCATTCCTGATATTGGCACTCCCGGTATGAACACTTATATGGAAATTATAGCCAACACAGATGGATTCTCAAATTATGGTTCTGATAGAACAGTTGATAATCCGTACATATATCCAAATCTTAAAATTGAATTTAAAAATCCTGACGACGCAAAAAAGATAGATTTCGGACCTTTAGTGGTTAGCTGGGGCGGTAGGATGATAGCTACTCAAGTATTCGTGAATCCTTATCATCCGATGCCACCGACTGAAGATTGGGAAACTGTGGGCTCAGACAACACAATAGAATTTAGACTAGTCAGCGGTTATCATTCGTCGGATTGGCAGAAATTTTATATAGTTAAGCCATACCACTTTGGAGATTTATCGAATAATACTACAGATAAAGTATTTGGTCAAGCTCCGTTAGGAAGGCGTTCTCCTCGAGGATGTATGATAGTGGATTCGCTCAAACTGAATTCTATTACTTATACAGTATCAACTAATGATTGCGACTCTAAAACAGACGGAAATCAAGGATATTTACCTTTTGTATTAATGTCAAAGGGGAATATAGTAGGCAAATATAATATAGCTACTTCAGTATTCTCTAAAATTTCACTTGATGCCGCTTCAGCACCCGATGCTGCTCCTGTTGGTGGTGGCGGTGG
>CAZIIZ010000355.1:0-4072 GCA_964539225.1 uncultured Hyphomicrobiales bacterium
AACCGGAATGACAGTATTCATCGGTATTGCCGAAGATGTGTATAATGGTTAGCCTAATAACAGGACTCCCTAAATCTCCCCAAAAAGGATAATGATAATATCTTTAATTTTTGTAGAGACAGCATTATATTAATTTCGAGTGTCATTTCTTTTTAGTGAAAACGAAGTTTTCCTAGAAACCTCAGAATGACTAATATTTTTACTTTTTCAACAGACTGCTAACGATTGAATGTATTTGCATCTAATCTGCGATATATAATAATTGAATCGTACTTTTTTCTGCCTTCAATATAACAATACCGCAACAATCTATCATAAACATCATAATTCGGAGCACTTATGCTTCGTTTGATAATTACTTGTTGCTTTTTCAATAAACTATCAGCCAATTTTTTGGCTATTAATCCTAATGCTAAAGCAGAATCTTCATTAATTTTCGCAGTTTTAGCCTGAGTGGCTAATCTATCATTAATGGATGTTTCAAAACAATCTATACCAAGCACTCGAACTGAATATTTTTTATTGTTATAATAATAATACCAAGTATCTCCATCGGCTACGTAAGCACACTCCACTGTAGCTTCTTGCAAAGAATCCGGTGGTTTGACATGAGTTGAGTCCGAGTCTAAAATAGTAGTCGGATAACTTTCTTTATTATCGCAAGAAATTAATAACGCCAAAAGCACTACTGAACTACAGAAATATTTCAATATTATATCCATAGGCTGTCTTATAATGATTCTAAAATCTTGATTCCCGAACTTGTGCCTAATCGTTCAGCTCCAGCATCTAAGAGTTCAATGGCAAAAGATAAATCTCTGATTCCGCCGGATGCCTTTATTTTAAGATTGCCTTTTATATTAGACTTAAAGATTTTAATATCTTCAATATTTGCTCCTGAAGAAGAAAAACCAGTCGATGTCTTAATATAATCTGCACCGGCTAATTCCACAATTTTAGTAATTTCAGTTTTTTGAGCAAAATTAAGTAAACATGTTTCTACAATTACTTTGAGTATTACGCTCTTTGAATGGCATATTTCGGCTATTGTTTTAATTTCATTAAGTGTATAATCAATATCTCCAGCGATAAATCTGCCGATATTAATCACCATATCAATTTCTTCTGCCCCGTTGAAAATAGCTAATTCAGTTTCATTGTATTTAATTTCTGAAGCATTTGCTCCCAATGGGAAACCGATTACGGTACAAACTTTTACCTTACTATCTTGCAATAGTGTTTTTGCCTGTAACACAAAAGAAGGATTAATACAGCAGGATGCGAAATTATAGTGCATAGCTTCTTCGCAGAGTTTCGTAATATCTGCGGGTAAAGCGTCTGGCTTTAATACTGTATGATCGATAGCTGCGGCAAGTTGATGCTTTGAATAATTCATATATGTTTTATATCCTTTTTTATTAAAATTGTAAAATTACTGGTTTTCTATCGAAGTTATATATTGATTTTTATTGTAATTTATACATAAATAAATTAGCAATAAATTCTGATTTTTTGTCGCCATTAACTGGATTTGTTTTCCACTGATTTTAAACCTAAATTATATAATTTCGAAGTTTTTTTCTGTTAACTCCAATAATTATATATAACCGTTCGTTTATATAGCTTCAAACAAATATTTTTTCTAACTAAAAGGCGAGAAACATGTCAGAACCAAAATGCCCACAAAATTCTCCTTATGGAGTAGAATTAGAAGCAGAATCTCATTATTGGTGTAGCTGTGGCGAATCAAATAATCAACCATTTTGCGATGGTTCTCATAAAGGTTCGGAATTTACACCTGTAAAATTCGAAACAACTGAGCCGAAAATGTACTATCTATGCGGATGTAAAAAAACATCGACTCCACCTTATTGCGACGGTACGCATAAAAAACTTACTCCACCAGCTGAACCTAAATCTAAACCAAGTGGTTGCGGTTGTGGATGCGGTTGCAGCTAATTTTTATTATAGTAACAACATTTTTTTTATATAAATTAAGGATAAACTATGAGTTTAGAAATTCTATACACTGCTGAATCATCAGTAGTAGGCGGACGCGAAGGACACGTAAAATCAAGCGATGGTATCATCGATATGAAAGTATCTATGCCTAAAGGCATGGGCGGTAAAGGCGAAGCGAATACTAATCCAGAACAATTATTCTCTGCCGGTTATGCAGCTTGCTTCGATGGAGCTTTAAATTTAGTAGCTATGATGGCTAAACACAAAGTAGAAACCAAAACTACTGCTAAAGTTAGTATTGGTAAAAATGCTGAAGGCGGATTCGACATCTGTGCTGACATTACTTCTGAAATCAAAGGTGTTTCTCAAGAAATAGCCGATGAATTGATGAATACTGCTCACCAAGTATGCCCTTACTCAAGAGCTACTCGTGGCAATATTGATGTAGCTATCAAAGCAATCGCTTTATAATTTTGCTTTATTTCAAAATGTAAAATCCCTATTTATTTTTATGTAAATAGGGATTTTATTATTTAGAGTCTCGTTTTAACGATACGATTAGCAATGAGCTAATGCTTCGTCTAATGCTTTAATTAATTCATCTGCATCTTCGATACCGATAGAAATACGAACTAAGCCATCAGTAATTTTGGCTTGTTTGCGTAATTCAGGTCCCATAGAAGCATGAGTCATAGAGGCTGGATGTTGAATCAATGATTCTACTCCGCCTAAGCTAACTGCTAATTGGAATATATGGATATTATCCATTAATTTTTTACCAGCTTCGATACCGCCTTTTACTTCCATAGCAATCATACAACCAAAACCGGATGCTTGCTTGCAACTAATTGCATATTGAGGATGAGTTTCAAATCCAGGATAAGCTACCCATTCGGCTTTTGGATGATTTTCTAAGAAACGAGCTACTTTCATAGCACTTTCGTTTTGAGCTATGGTTCTCAATTTCAAAGTTTTTAAACCTCTGTGAACCAAAAATGCGTTAAACGGATCAATCACTCCGCCTGTGTGATTCAATACTTTGCGGAAGTGAGCATAATCTTCTTTAGAATTAACTATCACAACTCCGGCAACTACATCAGCATGTCCGTTCAATGATTTAGTCATTGAGTGAAGCACTACGTCCGCACCTAATTCGAAAGGACGTTGGCATACAGGATTCAAAAATGTATTATCAATAGCCAAACGAGCTCCGGCTTTATGAGCAATATCAGCCAAAGCTGCTATGTCCGACACAGCTAAAGTAGGATTGCCTGGGGATTCTGTATAAATTAATTTAGTATTTGGCTTCATTGCTGCTTTTACTGCATCTAAATTTGATGTGTCAACTAAATCATAAGTAACTCCCATTTTAGACAAGAAGTTTACTAAATATGAAGCTGTCGGACCATAAACTGAATCGCCACAAATTAAGTGATCGCCGCTAACTAACATAGCTGTAAATACAGTATGAACAGCAGCCATACCGCTACCGCAACCTAATGCCTTATATCCGCCTTCTAGTATAGCAACTGCATCTTCCATTGCTTCTACTGTCGGATTACGCATTCTAGTATATATATAACCATCTTCTTCGCCTTTGAATAATCTAGCACCGTGGTCGGAATTTTTGAAACGAAAAGTAGAAGTTTGATATATTGGGGTTACAACAGCTCCATAAGCATCTTCTTTAGTACCTGCGTGAACGCATTGAGTATCGATTGAGAAATCTTTGCAATTTTTCATTTATTTTCCTTATTTGATATAACTATTTATCTACAAAAATAGCTATTTTATTCAAGAAATAAAAACCACAGAGATAAATATCTATTGATATATCAAAGTTTCTTATCATAAATATTTAGATATTCTTCAAACGTATATTGAACTATAAACAGGTTTAAAATTCATTCTTAGTTGAATTATTTACTATCTTAAATTAGTTTAACTCAATTGTCTGAACCATTGATTAACCGGATTGAATTGATAGAGATGATTTGAAGATTTGGCTCTCTTCCTTATCATCTTAATCACATTAATCTGAACCATTGATTAACCTGATTGAATTGATAAAGATGATTTTAAGATTTGGCTCTCTTCATAATCATCTTAA
>CAZIIZ010000356.1:0-4064 GCA_964539225.1 uncultured Hyphomicrobiales bacterium
TGCTCTAATCCCATTTCCGCAGCATATTCGATTTGCGAAGTAGAACCTCCGAATGCTTGAGCAGCCGCTCCGGAAGCCATCGCACAAGCAGCACCGATTTCGCCTTGACAGCCTACTTCGGCTCCTGATATTGAAGCATTCTTTTTGATAATATTTCCGATTAATCCCGCAGTAGCTAAGGCACGAATAATTTTAGCTTCAGAAATATCAAAGTCTTTATTTAATAAATATAGAACAGCGGGCAATACTCCGGATGCTCCGCAAGTAGGAGCCGTAACAATTTCACCACCGGCAGCATTTTCTTCCGAAACTGCTAACGCATAAGAGAATACAAAGCTTCTACGCTTTAGAGTGCTATTATAGCTTTTAGCTTTGATATAATAAGCTGAGGCTTTGCGTTGTAGATTGAGCTGTCCGGGCAATCTGCCTTCGGTATCGATACCACGCTCTACAGATGCCCGCATTACTTTCCAAATTTCATTCAAATAATCATAAATATCATTATCTTCGCATTCTTCAACGTATTCCCAAAATGCTCTTCCATTCTTTTTACACCAAGTTAGGATAGTGTTCATATCTCCAAATTCATAAATTGGATTATAATTTTTAGCATTATCCATTCCGTCGCTTAATTCTCCGCCGCCGACGCTGTAAACAATTCTATCTTCCGACGCATTGCCGAAATTGTCAACGCATTGAAACATCATTGCATTTGGATGAAACGGCAAGAACACGTTAGGCTCCCATACTATTTCTACTCGTTTTGGACGGAACGACTTAATAATCGCCACGTCAGTTAAGTGTCCGACTCCGGTAGCAGCTAATGAACCGTAGAGAGTTACTCTATAGCCAAAAGCATCGGGATATTGTTCAGCATAATTTAGAGCTGCTGTGCGAGGACCAATTGTGTGAGAACTGGAAGGTCCTAATCCGATTTTATATATTTTTTTTATTGATTCCATTAGTATTATCTTTTATTTTTGTTTGAGATTATGTTCGACTCTTTCGACGTTAGTGCTAGCTTTTTATTAAGTAATAAATACAATTAATTAAAATTGTAAAATAGTGTTATGAAATATAAAGAATTTCGTATTTTTGCATCTTAAAATAGTAATGTAACACATATAATGATATTCAATATGAAAAAGATGACAGGAATTGATAAAATTATTGCTTCGATGGGATTATTAGGCTATGTATTTTGGCTTGGAGGATCTATTATCAGAATGATTACTGCTTTTGATTTATTTGTACCAGGCACTTTAGAACTAAAGAAGTATTCATTTGAATTACAAACTCACATAGTGCGGATGTATGAACTTGCTTCGCCATACACAAATATCTCATATTGTATTATGATTCTCGCCGTGGTATATTTCCTAATTAATTTCAATAAAAACATTAAGATTAATGGATGGATGTTTATGAGTATTGTTATGCTTTTATTGACAGTTATCCCGAATTCTTATCTTATGTATATGGATTATAAGTTAGCTATTGATATGAATTTTTATGGAGCTGAATTCGATAGCACTTCTGTGGCGAAATATTTTATGATTCGATTCACAAAGCTTAGTATTCTAGAACCTATGGTTTTATTTTCCGGGCTAACTGCTGCAATTATTTTCGTATTCCGTCCGCTTCATAACGTAGTCAAACCAATTGAAAATGTTAATGAAAATTAAAGATATTTATCAGGAATTAGCCGATATTGCCAAGCAAAGCAGAGTAATTATTCGGAAGGAAGCCGGAGCTTTCAAAAGTGGTTACTGCTTAGTAGAGGATAAAAAGATTATCGTACTGAACAGAATGGCATCTATCGAGTATATGAGCAAAATTATTGCTTTGGGATTAAACTATTTCGAGATAGATCAGCAGTATTTGAAACCCGCAATTAGAGAATTTATTGAAAATGAGTTAGCTAAAACTGATTCAAAAGTTTTTCAAATTGAAGTGCAATCGGCTCAGACTGCTAAAATAATTAATTAGGAAAATTGAATGAATGGTATGATAAAGAAATTATTAATAGTCGGGTTGATTGGAATAGTTTTGCTTGGAGGTACAGCCGGCTACGTTTATTTCCGGCTTAATCAATACTTGAAAATGAACTCTCCAATATTTTTAACAGTAAATAAGAAACAATCTGTTGATAGTATATTAGATACTTTAGCCAAGAAAAGGGTTTTTACTCCGAAATTTTTAATAAAACCTTGTATTAAATTGTACTTAAAAATTACCGGCGATAAAATATATGCCGGTTCGTATAAATTTGAACCAATTCATACTCATCTAGACGTTCTAAAAGCTCTTACTCACGGCATACAGAACAATATGGTTAAAGTAACTTATCCTGAAGGAATTACTGTGATGGATTTTGCGAAAATTTCCGCCGATAGACTGGGATTAGACGAAAAGGAATTTCTCCGTATAGCTGCTTCAGATAGTTTAAGAAAAGCTCGAAATATCAAAGCCAGAAATATTGATGGATATTTATTTCCTGCGACTTATATTTTCTTTTGGGAACAAGCTCCCGGCGATGTAATTAAAAAATTATTAGATGAGCAAGAAAGCATTTGGGAAGCTCAATTCGCTGACAGAGCAAATGCAATTAACAAAACCAAACATCAAATTCTTACCTTAGCTTCTATTGTCGAGGCTGAGACACCGGTAATTGAAGAACGCAGACGTGTAGCAGGAGTTTATCAAAATCGTTTAGACAAAGGAATGAAGCTCGAAGCAGATCCAACTGTCCAATATGCTATTGGTGCTAAACGAAGGCTTACTTACGATGATCTAACTGCTGATAATCCCTATAATACATATAAATTTACAGGTTTACCGCCGGGTCCGATCAATAATCCATCAAAAAGTTCTATTGATGCAGCACTTTCTCCTGAAGATAATAACTATATCTTTTTTGTAGCAGTTGGTGATGGTTCGGGAAGGCATAATTTCTCAGCAAATTTTGCTCAACACAAAGCTTATGCGAAACAATACAGGAAGAATAGAGCAAAATAAGTTCTATAATTTTTGCATTTATCATTATCGTTGCTTATTTCTAACATAAAAGAATTCCATCCATCAATTACATTTGTAAATCGAAGGATGGAATTCTTTTTTTTATGAATATTTGACCGTTTCTTGGTCTGGATGAAAAATATTTGGAATATGATGAGACAAGCCATAGGTAGAGATGCTGCATGCAAGGTATCTACAAGGTCGAATGTTATTACATAAATATTTGGGTAGTTAATATTTATGTAAGTAATATAAATATTCTTCTTGCTTTGCATATATATTTTCGTTATACTTGTAGGTATAATATACGATTATTGTTTATTTGTATTCAAGGAGAGAATCATGAAACTCTATCTAACTAAGCTCTTTAGAACTATAGGTAATGTCAGTATAGCATTGGCTATACATTCATCGGCCATTTCTCAAGATACTAAGGATTTATTAAATATGTCCTTAGATGAATTAATGAATATTGAAATTACTTCAGCTTCTAAAATTTCTGTAAAAGTATCTGAAGCACCAAGTATTATTTCCGTTTTCACTAATGAGCAAATTGATACGTATGGATGGACTAGCATAGAAGATATGCTTAAAAGTCAACCTGGTTTTTCTCCAACTCAAGATTACGACAGAAAAACCGTCAGTTCGCGTGGCCTATTTGAAGGCTGGAACAATAATCACCTACTTATGTTAATCGACGGAATACCATTCAATGATAATCTCTACGGTTCGGCTTATACTTGGGAAATTACTCCGATATTTTTCGCCAAATCAGTTGAAATTCTCAGAGGTCCCGGTTCTGCACTTTACGGCTCTAATGCAACTAACGGAGTTACAGCAATCAATACTGTTTCTGCCGCCGATTTAGAAAACAATAGCCATGCCGAAGTAAAATTTGGAAATTTCAATACTAAAGTATTTGATTTGCTTGGTGGATATTCTACAGAAAAGATGTCAATTGTTCTCGGATTCAACGCTTATTCTACCGATGGTAACAGCTATGATGATTTTAACGGTGGAACTGGTACGAATGGAGAATTGACTAA
>CAZIIZ010000357.1:0-4057 GCA_964539225.1 uncultured Hyphomicrobiales bacterium
CACTATATTTTAGTTGGTATGGCACTGATAGTCTTCTATACACTACTAGTGTATATTTCCGAACATATAGAATTTAATATAGCATTCGGAATTTCGGCAATATCCACAATATTCTTAATCAGTGCATATACGAAGGCAATATTGAAATCTACAAAATTATCATTATTAATGAGTGGATTGCTGATATTGCTTTATTCATTTATATTCGTCATAATCCAATTACAAGACTTAGCTTTGTTAATAGGAAGTATCGGAATATTTATTATATTGGGAATGGTAATGTTCTATTCCCGAAAAATTGATTGGTACGAATTAAGCTCAAATATTGGCAATGATAGTAAAGAAGTATAATATTATTGTTTCGAATATTTATAATTTTAATATTTGATTTCTAACATAAATTGAAAATTCCTACTTCGACTTTAACGGAGTAGGAATTGCATTATATCTTAAAAATATTGAATTTCAAACAGGATAAATTATTATGAAAAATATATTCAAATATTTATTGTTGTTCATAGCTCTTATTATTCCGTTTGAGAATAAATCGTATGCACAGGATAATAATTTTTTAGAATTTGTTAAGCAAGGCAATGATTACTCGATTAATAGGAAATTTCCGGAAGCAATTGAACAATATTTGCAGGCTTACAAATTGAATAATCGGCACTCCGAATTGCTTAAAATAATTTCATCGACCTATTTATTGAATAATGAGTTCGGGAAATGTATCGAGTATGCCAATAAAATAATTACTCTCGACTCTGGATTCACTAAAATGGCATACTCTAATAAAGCAACAGCCTACGAAAGTTTGAAACAATACGATTCTGCAGTTGTCGCATACCAAGAACTAATCAAAAGATTTGGTAATGACCATAGATGGCGGTGCGATTTGGCTGATAATTACTTGCAATTAGGAGAATTAACTAAAGCAGAAGAAATATTGACAACTTTAGTTCGAGAGAAACCGTCCTACCCGAAAACTCATTTAATTCTATCGCAAGTAAAAGTTGATCAAGGAGAGAACGTGCCGGCTTTGCTGAGTTTATATTTCTATTTATTATTAGAACCTAATCAGAAACGAGCCAAAATAGCTTTTGAAGATATAAGGAAAGCTTTCTCGAAACGAATAAGAATAACCAGAAACGGAATTGAAGTTTTTATAGATGAAAAATTTGCTAAATCAAGTGCTTCCGAATATGGAGTAGTTGATATGAAATTAACTTTCGAGTATCTTTTTAAAAAGTTCAATGTAAAAACATCAACAAATCAAGATAGTACACAAATTGCTGACTTGAAATATATTTTCATTACTCTCGGCGAAGCCAAAAAAGATACTTCCAGCGGATTATGGTGGGATTACTATATCCCGTTTTTCTATGGAATCGCAAAATCGGAAATTATTAATACTTTCGCTCATATTATTTACGCATCGACTACACCTTCATCCGCTCACTGGTTAGATGAAAATCCCGGAAAGCTCGAAGCATTTATTACGAACGTACGCAACACTGTAAAATAGAAAGATTTAGTTAGAGATAATCTAAATTTATCATAGTAAATATTCAGGCAATTTTCGACAATATTCAAAAATACAAACAACTTGCATTTACAAAGATAATCAGAAAATAACATATAAAAATCGAATAAATAAAGATGAAAATGTATAAAAATTTCGAAAGATACAAAGCAATAAATTTTTTGAATTTAGCAATAATAATTTCGATTATGAGTTCGCTTGCTGCGTATGCTCAAAAGGATACTACTCATTCAGTCTCTGTGTTTAAAATTATCGGACAGGATTTTAGTTCGGGCGTTTCGGATGCAAAATATTTATTAATGGATTTAGTAAATCCTGGTATTGGGCATATTCTATATCCAGCTATTGCTTTAAGCTCGACTTATGTAGCGTCTCAGTTCGATGAGCGTATTCGCTACCCTGAGCGTAGTCGATATTCCGATAAAATATTAAAGCAAGCCGGAGAACCGCTCACAGCGATAGTGCTTCCATCGGCGATATATATTACTGGATTGATATTCGAAGATACTGAAGTGCGAACTACAGGCAGACTATTATTTGAATCTATCTGTTTAGCCGGAGCTACTAACGGAATCATGAAATTTGCATTAGGACGAGCCAGACCCTATATGAATCTCGGAAATAATCGCTTTGAATACTTCGAACTGGGCAACGATTATCAATCATTGCCTTCAGGACATACAACAGTAGCATTTACTTGTGCTTCGTTATTGTCCGCTCGCATCAATAATATTTATGCGAGCATTGCCCTGTACGGAATAGCTTGTGGTACGGCTTATGAACGAATTCGCAGCGATAATCACTGGTTTTCGGATGTAGTATTAGGAGCCGGAATTGGTATATTCTCGTCGTATTCTGTATTGAATGCAGAGAGAAATAGTAATGAGAAAATTTCGGATCAGAATAATGCTATTAAATTGTCATTCCAACCGGAAATTAATTCACAGTATAGTGGGATTAATATGCGAATTCAATGGTAATACTTCTATTGTCTTATTTATTATTATATTTCACGAATTGATTTATTCAGTATCATTTTTTTGATTCATAAATTAATCCGGCACATTCCGGTGTCAAGCCGAAATAATCTAGCATCAAATACGTTTATTAATGTGTAATATAGTAAGTTTAGAATTCAAACGATGCAGAATTATCGAGATTTTCCTATAAATATCTAAAATATTTTGCTTATTTTCGTATCTAAAATATATATTTCTACGTCAATATAAGGTCGGGACGGTATTAATTTTTATAAATTAAAAATTGGGATATTTTGATGATAGTATTCTCTCATAAGTCGAAGAATAGAACTAAAGCAATTTTCATTTTTTTGTGCCTCTGTATATCCATGTATGCTAAGCCTATTTGTGCTATGACACAGGACACTACGCAATCAATTCTAATTCAAACAGACAAACGTAGCGATTACGAGAAACTGTTACGTGGCGACGAGCAAAAGCCCTACAATTACGACCGTGTGTATTTACCCGGAGGCGATTCGCTTCCGAGATTTACTCCCGAACAGGATTCGCTTTATTATAGAGCAATGCGAGTAAAAATACCGCAATTTACTCGATTCGCTATGGAATTGCAAGAGACGACTAATGAGAATGCCTTCCTCGAAGCAGTTGCAAACACTCCTTGGAGTATAGCAATGCAGAATCTTGCGGCTATTCCGGCTTCAGCTTATGCTCCAGATCCAGTCGAAGTAACTAATCACTTAAATAGCATTCGCCAGTCATTATATGTACCCTTCGTGCCGACGTATATGAGTTCGGGATTGCAAGTATCGCTAACCACAATCGGACAATTTCTAGGATTATTGGAAGATGTTTCTCCGACTATTGCCTACAGATTAGATGCCATTTACGAAGTGGAAGTAGTTGTGTATTCTATTCAAGCATACGTCGTACAAACAATTTTCAAGGGCAATCAGGCAAGTGGTTTGCATTCTTTCACTTGGAATCTTCGCAACGACAAAGGAAAATTAATGCCTCCGGGTGATTATATAATTGAAGCTCGAATCGGGAAATATAGAATACAAAGGAAACACACTGTAATATAAATTTTCAGATGCGATTTTGCCAATATGTATAAATTATGCTTATACATATTGGGAGCAAATATGTTTTGATAATATTTACAAACTTAACGATAAATTTAAGGGCTAAATATGAAATTAGAGCAAATTTCCAATAAAATTCAGTCCATTTTCAGGATATCGAAATATGAAATGACCGCAGTAGCAATTATTATTTTAGGAGCAATAATTGCTATTCCATCGGGATATTTTTATAAAAGCGTTGACGCTGATGCAAATTTAATTGATTTTAATACTACTCAACTTATCGACCAAATTGCTACAAATAATAGAACTGCTTATGTCGGCTCTAATGCCGAGGGACTTGCAGATACTAATCTAACGCCCGGCGATACCATCATCCCCAAAGAAAGCAAATTCCCAACAGCAACTAAGAAAATTCTAGCAGTAAGCGATTTAATCAGCCTCAATAA
>CAZIIZ010000358.1:0-4055 GCA_964539225.1 uncultured Hyphomicrobiales bacterium
AAATATGAGTTGATTAAGTCCAGTTCCATATTGATTCCGCCCAATCGAGTAGCCCGAACTTTAATCTGCTGTAGCGATTCCTCGCCTGTAATATATAAAGGACTCCGTTCGGATAATTGACTGCACATTTGTAGCATTAGGGTTGATTTGCCAATACCGGGATCGCCACCGACTAAAATTAATGAACCCGGCACAATTCCACCGCCAAGTACTCTATCTAATTCTTCTATACCGGAAATCATTCTGTAATTATTGTCGGTTTGTATATCTTTTAGCTTCACAATATTTGCTACAGCCATAGTATTCAATTTTGCTTTATGAACTGATTTCGGTTCGCTTAACATTTCCAAAAACGTGTCCCAAGAATTGCAGGATGGACATTTTCCGAGCCATTTCGGAGAGCGATAACCGCATTCTTTGCATTCAAAATAAATTTTTTGCTTCATTTTTAAATTTCTTAAAATTTTTAAAGCCGAATTAACGTCTTACAAATTTATAAAATTTGTAAATAATAATCACATTGTTGTTGATATAAATACAAATTTTAGAAATAATTTAGAAATAATTATCTATATTTGGAACTATTTAGAATAATATAGGGCGATACAATGTCAGCTAATCAAGATAGACTTTTAGAAATAGTTAAAAGCAAAGCTCCGGAAGTTACGACTTACGAGCATAGAGACCAGCTAAGTCTGATAATCAATGCCGAAAATATCATAGAAGTATGCAAAGAATTGAAAAATAATTCCGAAACTAAATTCGATATGCTAATGGATATTACTGCGATAGATTGGGCTCGTCCGAAACATAGATTTGAGGTAGTATATTTCTTGTATTCGCTTCAATATAAATCAAGACTTCGGATAAAAGTGCCAATAGAAGAGAGAAAATGCGAATGCCTATCGGTAACTTCCGTTTGGGAAAGTGCGAATTGGTACGAACGCGAGACTTTCGATATGTACGGAATTAAATTCCAAGGACATCCGAATTTACGCCGTTTCTATATGCCGGAAGACTTTAACGATCCAATCACTGGCGAACATCTTTATCCACTAAGGAAAGATTTTCCATTGATGGGTGTGCCGAATTCATTAGCTCTTCCTCCATATCCAGAAAAATATGGCGAAGTAAAATAATATTTCAAATTGATACTAAAATTAAAAAAATAAACGGAGTAATATCCAATATGGCAATAATTGTAATTGATGATATAAAACTTAATGTGGCGGATAATAAAACTATTATCGAAGCCGCTCACGAAAACGGCATTGATATACCGCATTTTTGCTGGCATCCTGAATTATCGGTTGCCGGAAATTGTCGTATGTGTTTGGTGGAAGTCGGTAGTCATAAACGCAATCAAGATGGTACATTTGCTTTTGATGAAGTCGGAAATCCTATTATTGCGTATTTCCCTAAGTTGCAAATAGCTTGCGGTACTAAAGTGATGGACGGAATGTACGTCAGAACCAAATCCGAACAGGCAATCTCTACTCAAGAATCAGTAATGGAATTTTTGCTAATCAATCACCCATTGGACTGCCCGATTTGCGATGAAGCCGGACAATGTAAATTGCAGGAATACGCATTTATTAATTCCAATGGCGAAAGCAGATTCATAGAAGAAAAAAATCATAAGGCTAAACGTACTTCGTGGGGACCAAATGTGATGTATGACGCTGAACGTTGTATCTCATGCTCTCGTTGCATTAGATTCTCTAAAGAAGTGGCAGACCAGCCTGTGCTTTCATTTATAAATAGAGGCGATAAAGTTACAATTAAAGTAGCTATGGATTCAGAATTTGATAATCCATATTCTATGAACGTGATTGATATTTGTCCCGTCGGAGCATTAACCAGCAAAGATTTCCGATTCAAATCTCGTGTGTGGGATATGAGTTTCAATGAATCAATTTGCAATGGCTGCTCTCGCGGATGCAATATTAAAATTGGTGTTCGCAATAATGAGATACTTCGTATCGAGCCGAGATCAAATATGAATGTGAATAGTCATTGGATGTGCGATTATGGCAGATTGAATTATGAAAGTATTAATAATAATCGCCTGGTTAGCCCAATGATTAAAGAAGGAAGTTCACTAATTAATGCTTCATGGGATGATGCTATTAAAAAAGCAAGCTCGATACTTAATCATTACAAACCGAATCAAGTATTGTTTTTAGCTTCTACTAAAGCAAGTAATGAAGATAATTATTTATTTGCAAAATTTGCACGCACAATCTATAAATCTTCGCACATTAACTTTATCGACTATAAAAACGAAGATTTTGCGGATGTCAAATTAAAGACCAACGATAAAGCACCAAATACTTTGGGGCTGTCCGAGCTTGATAAAGCTATCGTTCCAATTAAATGGTTAGAAATTAAATCTAAAATTAAAGCTGGCGAAATAAAAGCATTATACGTTTTGGATAACTCAATCGAAAATGATTCTCCGTTGTTTGAGATTATTAATTCAGTAGAAGCAGTTATTTCGCATTGCACAAACAAATCAAAATTAGCCGAACATTCCGATGTAGTATTTGCTTCTGCCACTTTCGCCGAAGCCGAAGGTACATACGTCAATGTCAAAAAACGAGTTCAACACTTTACTCCGGCATTAACTACTTCAGAAAATATTCGCTCAATGGGTATGAAAATGAGCCGATTAGATAAATTCGGAGCAGCTAACGACTCATGGGCTAACCACGAATCTCGTGATGTACGCTCGGACTGGAGAATTATCCAAATGCTTGCGAATACTTTCGGAGCTGGATGGAAATATCTCAATTCCGAGGAAGTGTTCGATGAAATAGTGTTGAAGGTGCATAGCTTTGCGAATATGAACTATGAATTATTAGACGAGCATCAGGGTCTGACCTTGGATCGTGCAAATAATCCAGAACCAAAGCAAAGAATCTATGAATCTCATTTTATGAAACCGGAATAATTGTTAAACTTATAGAAAATTGAAATGGAAACTATAGGATACATATTAGCCGAAGCCGGAGTAAAAATCGGTATTATCGTCAACTTAGTATTAGTGGCGGCGGCAGTCTTAGTTTACTTAGAAAGAAAAATATCGGCATTTATTCAGAATCGTATCGGACCCAATAGAGTAGGTCCATTCGGTATGCTTCAACCATTTGCCGATGTATTCAAATTGTTTATGAAGGAAGATATTATTCCGGATGCAGCTGATAAGAAATTTCACTCTTTAGCTCCTATAATTTCGCTTGGTGTAGCGATTGCTGTATATGCCGTTATTCCTTTTGGAGATTATATTCTATACGAAGGTAAGAAAATATATCTCGGATTAGCAACAGCTCCGAATATCAATATTGGTATATTATTCGTGTTGGCTATGACTAGCGTCGGAGTTTATGGATTGACTTTAGCCGGATGGAGTTCTAATAGTAAGTATTCATTGATGGGCGGGCTTCGTTCGTCTGCACAAATGATTTCGTATGAAATATCAATGGGTTTGTCATTAGTCGGCGTAATTATGCTGACTGGCTCTTTCGGTCTAACTGATATTGTGCATCATCAAGCTGGATGGATGTGGAATTTATTCTTGCAGCCATTAGGTTTTATTATATTTTTAGTAGCTTCATTTGCGGAAATGAATAGAGCTCCTTTCGATTTGCCCGAAGCTGAACCTGAATTAGTAGGTGGATTCAACACCGAATATTCTGGTATGAAATTTGGTATGTTTTTCTTAGCAGAATATGCTAATATGGCTACCGGTTCGGCTATGATTTCGCTTGTCTATTTGGGCGGATGGAATCTGCCAGTAGCTCCGGCAACATTGGGATTAGAAGTTGGCTCAATCAGTTTAGCATTGGCTCAGATTGCAGTATTGATGGCAAAAATTATATTTATGACTTTGTTCATAATCTGGGTGCGTTGGTCTATTCCTCGCTTCCGTTATGATCAGTTGATGAAATTAGGTTGGAAGGTATTATTGCCGTTGTCGTTAGCGAATATAGTATTGACTGCAATCGCTATTCTTATCTTCAAATAGAATATAAATCAGAATACAGGAAATTATA
>CAZIIZ010000359.1:0-4050 GCA_964539225.1 uncultured Hyphomicrobiales bacterium
TCACCTTTTTTAGCTGCTTTATACTGTGTTTCAGAGTTTTCGATTGAGAAAGCAGTTGAAAGTTTTGCGAAAAATTCTTCTTCTGTATTTCCGTTCAAATCAATTACTAATCTGTTATAATCCATAATATATAATTGACTTGCAGGGAATAAAACAGCTAAAAAGAAATTATATTCTTCGTCGCCGGTATGATTTGGATTTGCTTTTTGGCGTTCTCTGCCTACGATGCTCGCAGCAGCAGAACGGTGATGACCATCAGCTACATAGAAGAAATCTACTTGAGCTAATCTATCTTCGATTTTTTGAGCTAATTCTTTATCTTTGATCACCCATGATTGATGACGAATACCATCGGCAGCTACTAAATCATTATCCGGTTTATCGGTTACTAATTCAGCAACTATTTTATTGATTTCGTCGATGTCTCTGTAAGTCAAGAAAATTGGACCAGTGTGAGCATTAGTAACTCTTACGTGATTACAACGATCTTCTTCTTTATCGGCACGAGTTTTCTCGTGTTTTTTGATTGTATCTTTCCAATAATCATCAACTGAAGCACAGCCAACTAAGCCGTACTGAGTTCTGCCGTTCATAGTTTGAGCATAAACATATAAATATGCTTCCGGATCTTCTACGATAATGCCTTCAGCGATTAATTTCTGCAAGTTTTCTTTGCCTTTTTCGTAAACTGAAGCATCGTGAATATCTAAAGCCGGATCCATATCAATTTCAGGCTTGCCTACGTGCAAGAATGAATATGGATGCCCTTCTGTCTCGATGCGAGCTTCTGCAGAATTTAATACGTCGTAAGGTTTTGCTGCAACTTCTTGAGCAAACTCCGGTTTTGGTCTATACGCTTTGAATGGACGGAAAATTGCCATTTCGATTCCTTTTAATTTAATGTAATTTCAAATTTATTTCAAAATACAAAAATAAGAAATAAGTACGTAATTACAAAGGATGAAGATATACTTGCCGAAAATTGATATCTGTTATTTCAATATCTGACGACAAGCAATTAAGCAACAGTTTATTGTTTCATTTTTTTTATAATAAATATTTTTACGGAATTTAAGACATATTCAGACCGTTACAAAGTTCACAAATCAATAGTAATTCACATTTATTGATTACTGCACCAGCTTGCAATTACATGTATTATTAAATTATTTTAAAGCAATACTCCTTCGAAATTGGACAATAGTAGGATAGCAATAGTTTATTACTAACGTTTAACAGCTACCTGTATATGACTGACTCCATTCCTTACTCCGTTAGGAGTTAAACGTTAGTAATAATAGTAAGTCGCCGATTTCACCTTAAGATGTCCTACACATGGCAAGTGCGGCACATCTGCAAAGCAAGCGAAATAAAATAAATTCGGTGCGAAAAAGTCTAACGTAATAGAGACTTTAAATGAAGGATTTTGGATATGAACAGAAACGAAGAAATAATTCGTATGAAGATAAAAGAACAAATTAAGTATTATAATTCTGATGCTGATGTTTTTACTATTCGGTTCAAATGCTCGTGGCGATTATCATAATAATTCAGATTGGGATATATTGATTCAAAATGGAATGAACATGGATATGATTCATCTGGAAAATCGCCAAGCTCTTTTCAGAATGGAATAGTTGTTGAAAAAGAAAAAAAAGGATTAGCTAAATGAAGTATTTCATGCTTTTATTTTTGACATTTTTCAATCAAAATGAAAGAATTGAAACAAATGATAAATTATTTGTAGTTTATACTGTGAATTGCAATTACCCAATGAATAGAGTATTCATTAATCTTCAATTGTCTGATTATGGAACACGTCCAATATCAATTCCAAATAATCCAGCCAGATTCTATGAGACTGAATTTAATTCATTCATTACTCAACCTATAGAACTTTGGAAATCAGTTAGGTCAAGGAATTATTTATGTGATACTTTACCAATACAAGTTCATATTCGGTTAAGATTACGGGCTAAGGAATTGCTTTATTCCGATAAATATTATAATGATACTTTGTTTTATTCTTACAATTCGGACACCTTGTATCAGACTCTTAATATTAATTTTACTAACGAAGAAGTATTACAAATGCTAAATAATAACTAATAAAGACGTATATTGTTTCTATGAAAAGTTGATATAATAAAAAAGCATCTGTCGCCAAATTAAGAACTCTATTAGATTTATTGATTTAGAGAAATAAAATAAAATCTATGCGAAAAAGTCTAAAGCAATAGATAAAATATATGGATGAAATAATTGAGCAACGAGATACGAAATATAATTGATGAGATAGTGCGACGCTTCGAGCAGTCCGACAAAGTCGATAAGCTGATGTTGTTCGGTTCTATGGCACACAATACAGCAAATTCTGATAGCGATTTAGATTTGTTGGTGATTTCTGATTCGCCGCTCAGCCGTCGCAGTATTTATTCCGAACTCCGCTTGCAATGTGCTGATATTGATATGCCAATTGATTTATTGGTCTATAGTTCGGCTGATATGTTGAAATATTCGCAGGTCAGCAGTCATATTTTAAATGAAATCGCCAATACCGGTATCACGCTCTATGAACGCAAATAAACTCGAACTAATCAGCAAATGGTTTAAAAAAGCCAAAAATGATTTGCGAGTGGTTCAGCAGATTATGACTGATTCAGATTATCCGACTGATATTGTATGCTTCCATTCTCAGCAAGCCATCGAAAAATTTCTAAAGGCTATTCTAATCTACCGAGATATTGAGTTCAAGCGTTCGCATGATTTGATTTATTTATTGAATTTTAGCGAATTGTCCGCCGATACCAAGCAAATGTACATTGCTACCTTTTTGGATATAAATTACTATGCTGTAAATGCACGCTATCCCGGCGAAGAAGACGACCCTACAATTGCAGAAGCCGAACTTGCTTTCCAAATTGCAAAAGATGTGTTCGACTTGGCGGAACGAATCATCTATGAGAAAATATTATGAACGTTTCACCAAACGGTATGCAGCGAGATAACTCCAAAGGCTTAGGCTACACTACTCTATTCCAAGAATACAATCCGGAAATTTGCCGCTGGAAGAGTCTCGACCCCAAGCTGAAGGACTTCCCATACGAAAGTTTTTTCCTTAATATGATTATAAAATAAAACTGGTGCGAAAAAGTCTAAACAGATATATTGACTAATAAATGGATTAAGTGATGCAGACAATGACGATAAAAATAAATGACGATAATAATTACGCTTTTTTAGTGGAATTGCTTAGTAAGTTTAGCTTCGTGAAAGAAATTAAAACTGAAGGTTCGGCTATGTCGATTACTGATAATTCTCAAATGTCAATATCTAAACCAAGCGGCTCGCCAAGTATTGAAGACTTCGCCGGAATCTGGGAAAAATCGCCAAAAACTATTGAACAGCTTAGGACTACAGGATGGCAACGAACTTAGTAATGTGCGATACGAATATATTTATTCATTGGTTCAATGGCGATGAGCGGACAATTCGGCAACTTCGTAAAATTGGACTTGAGAATGTAGCTTTATCCGTAATTACAGCGATGGAGCTAATTCAAGGAGCGGATAACAAGCAGCAACTCCACCGATTACGGATGAATTTGAATAATTATTCTATCGTGAATTTTTCAGTAGAAGTTTCAGAATTATCTTTGAAATATGTCGAAGATTATAAACTAAGTCATCATCTGCAAATACCCGATGCGATTATTGCTGCCACCGCCGTTCATTATCAAATTCCGCTCTTTACTTATAATATCAAAGATTTTAAGTATATTCCGAGTGTTATGCTGTATGATTATTCTGAGACAGCAGAATGAACAACTCTAAGTCCCTTGGCTTCGGCTCTCGCCATCTATTCCGAGAATACGACCCGGAAATTTGCCGCTGGAAGAGTCTCGACCCCAAGCTGAAGGACTTCCCATCCGAAAGTTTTTTCCTTAGTATGGACGGAATGTTTTATTACTAACGTTTAACAGCTACGCTGTATAAGATTGATTCTATTCTTTACTCCGTTAGGAGTTTAACGTTAGTAATAAAATAGTAG
>CAZIIZ010000360.1:0-4048 GCA_964539225.1 uncultured Hyphomicrobiales bacterium
TGTTAACGTCGTCAAATAATCCGGTCAGGAATTTATGTTCTGCCAGCTTGTTAATCGGAGCAGGTTTACCATTTTCTAAATTAAATCCAAATTTCAATTTAGCTTTAATTCTTTTAGTTAAAGCACAAGCAAAAGCATCTTTATCAAGTCCATATACCGCATCGAATTCAATTTCGTCTAATAGCACTAAATTTTCAGGAGTCAAAGTTAAAATCTTATCAATTTTAGTTTTGGGAAGTATATCGGGATATTGCGTAATCCACCATATTTCTTTATCCGGCATTTCTTGAGCAAATTTATGCAACAACGGAGTAGTACGAATCACGTCTCCAATTGCACCGAACTTAATTATAAGAATTTTTCCTGTAGTTTTTTCGTAGTGAGGACAATCACTACATTTAACGTTATAAAGCTTATGGGGTTTACAAGGCAAATCACCCCTAAAATTTCTACAATCTTTTTTATATTCTAAATTCATATTATTTATTATAGTTTATATTCAATCATTAATACAAAATTCAAATTAGGAACGTACTGTTCTTTTGACTCAAAACGTTTTGGATTTTGGGTTAGCGAGCCGAAAGGAGTAAGTAATTCACCTCGGTTATTATCTCGTCCCAAGATGTTCATTAGTTCAATACCTAAAAATGAATTGATAAAGAAATTTTTAGTTAATTGACCTCGAAATCCAAGTTTATACTCAGCTCCAAATCGAATAGCTGTTTCCTTAGGTACAAAAGAAGTTACAGTACTTGATTTTGAGCCATCCGAATTAGTTTCATACGCTGTCTTACTGATTTTTTGATTATTAATAAATATCATTTTTATATCAGTTTCCATATACGCTTTAACATCTTTGAAAGGAAATGTGTAGAATTGCCATTGAAGTCCAGTTCCAATTTTCTGAACATCTATAGAATGTTGCATCAACCACTCTGTTACAGGAGTCGGATATAATATCTCGCCTGAAGACAACCAATTATACTCAAATGAAAACGGAAGCATTAGCTCAGATGATTTTGTTAAATTTGTAACAAAGGAAAAATGAATACCTGATTCTAATCCGTCAAAACTACCACCTATAACATCTTGAGAAGGATTTAAAGAATAAGTAATCGGATTCCAAGAAGGAGTATCTTTAAAGAATTGAGTGCCGCTAAGCCCTACTCCAATATAGAATTCACTGAAAGCTGATTTATCTTCGGGTTCAACCGGAGTGGATGCTAGGCAGTTAATTGCATTTACCGAAGTAAAAGACAATAATATAATATTTATTAAAATTCTTTTTATCATAATTTTATAATAGTTTGTCTTTAATACTGTAACTTAATTTTTCCGAGTTGTTTTTTACTATCATTTCGCCAAGTAATCCGAGGGAAATTGATTGCACGCCGACTATAATTAATGCAATACCTAACATTACCAATGGACGATTACTTAAGCTGGTCAGTCCCATCATTTTCTCAACCACCAACCAAACATCAATCCCTAATCCGGCAGCTGTCATCACAATACCAAGCGAACCAAAGAAATGTAGTGGTCTTTTCAGGAATCGAGATGTAAAAATAATTGTCAATAAATCCAAAAATCCTTTAAAATATCTAGACATTCCGAATTTGCTCTTGCCATATATTCTTGCGTGGTGGGTAACAGCGATCTCAGTTACTTTAAATCCCTCCCAATGAGCTAATGCCGGCAGATATCGGTGCATCTCGCCATATACTTGCAATGTCTTTACTACTTCGCTTCTATAGGCTTTTAGACCACAATTAAAATCATGTAATTTAATACCGCTTGTAATTCCGGTTACAAAATTAAACAATTTCGAGGGAACAGTTTTGCCTAATGGGTCGTGCCTAACTTTTTTCCATCCTGATACTAAGTCATACCCTTCTTTAATTTTAGCTACTAAATTTGGGATTTCGGCTGGATCATCTTGAAGATCGGCATCCATTGTAATAACGACTTTGCCATGGGCTTGCTTGAAGCCTACTGATAAAGCTGCACTTTTACCATAATTTCTTCTAAAACGTAAAGTTTTAAAACGTCTGTTTCTGTTGTGTATCGCTTTGATAGCTTCAAAAGAGCCATCAGTAGATCCATCATCTATGAAAATTACTTCCCAACGATTAGGAGCAATTGCTTCTAATTCTTTCTCTAAAGCTATTGACAGCTCTGGTAGCGATTCCTCTTCGTTTAAAAGCGGAACAACTACAGAAATCAATAAGTCCTCATACTGTCTATTGTGATAATTCTGATTAGGTCTAGAATAATTCTGTTTCTTTTTTTCAATATTAGTACTATTGGTGTTAATATGCTCAGTTTCCTTTTTATTTATACTAATACTTTTACTTTTATTAGTTTGCATCTTCAAATCCGTCTTAACTGTTTCTTTTTCCAAAATATTTCTCCGAATAAATAGTATAACACTTCAAATAGCTAAAATACTCAAAATATATCAATATTTTATTATTTTTTTTCTGATTACAGAATTATTTTCATCTGAAATTATTAAATAGTATGTTCCAGTCGGTATTCTGTCCATATTTATAGTATTATTTCCAGAAATTTTAATTTCGAAATACTCGCCAATTGAATTAACCAACGATGCTGATATTAATTTACAATCGGTATTAAGTTGAATAGAATTCGTACAAGGATTAGGGAATAGTGTGATTTTAGAATCATTATCCTCAACTGATGTGATATCCGATTTTCTTAATACTATTATCAAATCTGTAATAGCTGGATTTTTTATTTCGATTTTATTATTCTTTATCATATCAATTTTATCATAATCTACAGAATAGAATTTAGAACGCATTGTGGCACTTACTATACCTTTAGGGAAACTTCCCCATTCTATAGAAAATACTTGATTGATATTAGCGACTTCGAGATTATAAACTATCGAATCATCATCGGATTTAAAATCTGGTCTAAAGTCTTTATATGACAATACTTCTTCATTATATGTGTAGTCGATAAAATGGAATAATTCTCCAAGTACTTTCTGGTATAATGGCGGTACGTCGTACTCACCTAATGCAGTATCAATATTAATAGTAGCATTACTTTTAATTCCAAATACTGCTATTTGAGTAGAGTCGCCATTTACACTTCTAATTTTAATAGGCATCTCGAATTCGTTTTGTGCCAATATCGGTGTACAGCATGCGATAAATAGTATTAGTAATAATTTCATATTTTTACTTTTGCTAATATTTTATTAAAACGAGATGGGCAACATTTAGTGTTGCCCATCTCTGTAATTATCAATATATTATTCGACTATTCTATCAATTACTTAATTACAGTAATTGAACGAACTGAAGAATAGCTACCAGCTGTTACTTTCAATATATATGCACCGCTTGGTAAAGCACTTGCATTAAATTCAGCTGTGTAATTATTTGCGTTCAAATATGTATTTACTAATTCAGCAGCTACATTACCTAATGCGTCAAATAATTTTACAGTAACCATTCCTGCTTCAGGTACCATATAAGTAACTTTAGCAGTATTAACTACTGGGTTTGGATATACATTAAATTCTACATTTGATTTTTCAACGTTAATTTTGTTAGCAACTGTAGATTTAATTTCAATGTTTTTGCCTGAATTTCTTGCAATAACGCCTAACAATTGATTTGTCATAGCATCATAGAAGAATAAATCAGAATCAACATTGTTTGCTGAAATAGAGATTGGATAATCAACGCCATTCAAATTCATCATTGATTTTTCGTTGTTGCTTAAATTTGCATTGTTAGCGAAACGAACATCAAAGAATTTTTCGCCCATTACTGGAGGCATTTCAAATCTTCTTGCATTTACATTTTTGTCATTTGACAAGTAAATATTTGAAGAATTTTGTGCATTATCACTAACGTTAATCATAGTGCTTGCTGAGTAAATTTCTGATTTAGAATTTACAGAAACATTTGCTATAGATTTTGGAGTAAAAGCATTTTTAATTATTAATTAGCCTTCAGCATTTTTTGAAAGAAGTGAATCAGTATTACCAACTTTAATGAAATAACCTAAA
>CAZIIZ010000361.1:0-4047 GCA_964539225.1 uncultured Hyphomicrobiales bacterium
AACTTGCATAAATAATTATTATTTAAGAAGTAATTTAACTCTCAACGGGGCTGCTAATATTTATAATAATGGATTTATTATTACTGATAAATCTGAAAACTCTTCTGGATCAGCTTGGTTCAAAGAGAAATTAAATATAAGTGGCGGTTTTAACTCAGAGTTTGTTTTCAATATCGAAGGTACTAGTGGGCTTCCTACCGGTGAAGGCTTTGCATTTGTGATTCAAAATCAATCCGACACTTTAATCGGAAGCAATTCTGCTGGATTAGGGTATTCTGGGATGAAAAATACATTTGCAATAGAGTTTGACATGGATTCTAATTCCACAACAAATGATCCTAATGCTAACCATATAGCAGCATTAGCGTCTAAAGAAGTCATAACATCAACGCATAGTACCCCGAATCAAATTGCTTCTAATAAGATTCCAATTGCAATTAACAAAAATGGTAGTAAAAATTATTTTGTAAAAATTGATTATGATAAAAGAGGTGCGTACTTAAATGTGTACTTATCAAAGGATGCAATCTTTAAAAATACAGATTTAGTATTATCTATTCCCAATTTTAAATTGGAAAACTATATTGATATACCAAACGGTATGGCATATTTAGGATTTACAGGAGCAACAGATTCCGCTACTGAAAAACATGAGATTCTCAAATGGGAAGTATGCCCAAAAGATACAATTCAAGATGTACAATTGAACGATTGCGACACTGCATATTTTAATTATCCTAATTTTGCTAATATAGAAGGTTTGAAAATATTAGAGAAAGCCTATCCAAGAGATTCTAAAATCCGAATTACTCCTGCCGGAAATTACAACAAAGGAGCTATTTGGAGAGATAGAGAAGTCCCTGTAAAAAATGGCTTCGAAACGAATTGGACATTTTCTACTAGCTCACCTCTACAAGGAAAATATCCTGACAGATCCGAACCGGGAGCAGACGGCTTTGCATTCGTTATACATAATTCCAAAAATCAATTATCAGCGATTGGTTCATCCGGTGGTGGAATCGGTTATGCTGGTATAGATAATTGCTTGGCAATCGAGCTTGATTTATTTAGTAATGATGAATATCAGCTTCAAACTCAATATGACCCGAATGGAAATCATATAGCCGTAATGAAATGTAATCCTACGACTACTATAAATGCCATTCACAACGCAGAGACACAGTTAGCCGTAAGTACAAATATTCCAACAATAAAAACCAATGGTACTCTTTATTATGCAAGAATTAAATATGACGGTACAACAAAAGATTTAAAAATTTGGATTACCGATGCTCCTGTATTTGCGGAACCAAATATTCATTTAACGGACTTTGACTTAACTATGTATATAAATTTAAAAAATGGGGATAAGGCTTACGTTGGTATTACCTCTGCCACAGGCGATGCCTCTCAGAATCACGATATTTACAATTGGCAATTCTGCCCTAAAATATCCTCTGTAATAAACAACGTACCGACTGACAAGCAAACTGATTCGAATATTATTTCGCCGAGTCTAGCTTCAAATTCTATCAATATCACCATACCTAATGATTTCGCCGGATTCGCAGAGTTGGAAATTTTTAACTCATTTGGGCAAAAAGTCATCGAAACTGAATTATGTAGCAGTAAATCTAATATTTCCGTAAGTGAATTATGTGAAGGATTGTATTTGGTAGTATTAAAATCAGGTATAAAAAGTAAAATTTCAAAATTTATAATTAAAAGATAAATCTGTTTAGTTTTTAAAAATAAATAGAAAAACTAATTATACTAATACATAATTTTGAAAACAAAATAAGGTACTGAATATGATGAAACAATATTTGATAATAATTATACTATTTTTATCAACAAGCTATTTGTTAGCAAGTGATCAACTTGTTTTTGATATTTCAAATTCAAGCGTTAATGATTTCCATTTTTTAGGTAATAGTAAAAAGAAGAACGATTCATTCGTACTGAATGAAAGTGTTGCCTTTGCTACCAGTGCGATTTGGTACGGCAGTCCAGTTAATATATCAGATGGATTTGAGACTAATTTTTCATTTAAAATTTCAGAAGGTTATTCTGATGGACGAGACGATGGATCCTATATAGGAGCTGATGGTTTTGCGTTAGTATTTCAGACTGAAAGTAATTCCTCAATCGGCGAAGGAGCTGGTATGTTAGGATACCATCATATTAGAAATGCTTTTGTAGTTGAATTTGATCAATATATGAATATATCTGAAGCAGGATTAGCTTTTAATGACCCGAATGGTAATCATATTGCATTACAATATGCAAAATCCTCAATAATATCTGCCGAACATAATTCTAATAATACTTTAAAGATAGTGGAAACTAATATAATACCAAATAATACTATATATTATTGTAAAATTATTTATAATAAAATTCAAAAAACATTTGACCTATTTTTAAATACTTCCAATACATTTTCTACTTCAATTCTTCATTTGGATTCCTTTGATTTAGAGAATTATATGGATTTATTAGATGGCTGTTCATTTATTGGTTTAACTTCAGGTACAGGAGCTATTACCGAAAAGCATGAAATTCTTACTTGTTCTATCAATCGTTTCTCTGATGATTGCGATACTTCGTATTTCCATTATTCGAATTTCTCAAGCATCGAAGGCTTGAAATTATTAGACAGAGCGTATCCGCGGGATTCAAAAATCCGCATAACTCCGTCCGGCAATTACAACAAAGGTGCTATTTGGCGTGATAGAGAAGTTCCGGTCAAAAATGGATTTGAGACTAATTGGACATTTGCGGTCAGCTCGCCAATTAATGGCAAATATCCCGACAGATCCGAACCTGGAGCCGACGGTATAGCATTTGTAATTCAAAATTCTAAAGATCAGCTCAAGGCTATCGGCACTTCCGGCGGCGGAATTGGTTATGCCGGCATCGACAATGCCTTAGCGATTGAACTCGATTTATTCAGCAATGATGAGTATCAACTTCAAACTCAGTACGACCCGAACGGTAACCATATTGCTGTGATGAAAGCTACTCCAAATACAGCAGTAGGAGCTAATCATACCGCAGAAACGCAATTAGCAGTAGCTATTGATATTCCAATTATCAAAACCGATGGCACTTTGTATTATGCAAAGATTAAATATGTAGCGGCTACTAAAGATTTGAAAATTTGGATTAGCGAGCAAGCTATGTTCGGCGAACCGAATATACATCTAACCGATTTCGATCTAACTAAATATGTGGATTTGATTGATGGTGCGAAGGCTTTTGTAGGATTGACTTCCGCTACTGGCGATGCCTCTCAAAATCACGACATTTATAATTGGCAATTCTGCCCTGCCGTTTATAGTGCGGCAATGAACAGCGTGGACGACGAAGCCAGCGAACCGCTAATTAGTCCAAATCCGGCTTATGATAGAATCACTATCAATTTACCGGAAGATTTGAAGAACAGTGCGGACATTACTTTCGAGATATACGATTTGCTCGGCAAAGTTGTCTATTCTCATAGCGTAGCTTCGGCTAAAGATTTTAGTGAAATAGTAGTTAATACTTCTGAATTCACTCCCGGAATTTACGTACTCAATATACATTCCGGTTTCAAGAATTTATCCGAGAAATTTGTAATACAAAAAAAGTAAATTCTTAGGCTAACGCCACTTTGTAAAATGGACGAATTTGACAATTCTAATTTTATTTAGAATTACTCAATTCGTCCATTTTCTGTTTTTCGATAAGCAAAACTTAGTAACCTTGTAGGCACGTTCTCACAGACATAGTAAAGACAATATCGTCATACTGAGCGTAGCGAAGTATCCAGTAATACCAATAAGTTACGGAAGAATGGATTCTTCGCTACGCTCAGAATGACGGAATGCGTCATTCTCTTTTAGTGAAAACGCAGTTTTCTTTGAGACCTCAGAATGACGAAAGTATTTTCAGTACCGATGCGTGTCATTTAATTTTAGTGAAAACGAAGTTTTCTTTGAGACCTCAGTATGCTAACCATTATACACATCTTCGGCAATACCGATGAATACTGTCATTCCGGTT
>CAZIIZ010000362.1:0-4046 GCA_964539225.1 uncultured Hyphomicrobiales bacterium
CGAGATTTCTGAATGTGACTGGAGTTCAGACGTGTGCTCTTCCGATCTATTTCGGGAGTTAAGCCTACAGCAACCGCTATAGCGAATAGTAAAGCGTCTAACCAATCTCCTTTTAACAAACCATTAATTACAAATACTAAAGGCACCATCACCATCATAAATCGAATTAGTATCCAGCTTACTTTATTGATACCTTTGTCAAAACTTGTTTCAGCACGTTTCTCGGTTACGGATTTACTAATCGCTCCAAAATACGTGTTCGAGCCGGTGTTTATTGCGATTACAAAAGCAGCTCCACTTACTACATTCGTCCCCATCAAGCAAACATTATCTAATTCATGCAGAGCTTTATTTTTAGTACTAGCAATTGGTTTATCATTTTTTTCTACCGGCAATGACTCCCCGCTCAGCATAGACTGATTAATAAATAAATCTTTGGATTGGATCACTCTCGAATCAGCCGGTATCATATCGCCGGCCGAAAGTTGGATAATATCTCCGGGTACAATTTCTTCGAAGTTAATCTCGGCACTACTAACACCTTGACGAATTACTGTCGCAGTAGTAGTAACCATCTTTTTTAATTTTTCGGCTGCTATATTGCTTCGATATTCTTGAACAAATCGAAGCACTCCGCTAATCATTACCATAATGGAAACAACTATTACAGTTTTATAGTCTTCAGCTCCTGGGGCAACTACCCATACGTCAATAATTAAAGAAACGATAGCAATTAATATCAAAATGCCGATAAATGGATTCACGAAAGCAGAAAATAATTGCTTAAACCAAGATGGAGTGGATTCTCGTTGTAATCGGTTCAGTCCGAATAGTTTTCTTTGGGATTCTATAGTATCTTCGTCTAATCCTGAAAAGGACGTATGGAATGAATTAAATAATTGGTCGGTTTTTAAGGAAGTGCAATTCAACAGTCTCTCAACTGCTATTTGAGATAAACCGTTTGATTTCTGAAACACACTGCTTTTAATGCTTTTTTTAAGTTGTTTGATCATTATCTACATCCCCAATATTAATATTCAATAAGGGATGTAAATCAATACACCAACCTATTGAATAGGATTATTCAAATATTTAATTAAACTCGGATAAGGAACATCGTTCATTGTTGTAATTTACTATTTTGTTTAACTTACTTTAAAACGTCTTTAAATCTTAATGCTCTAGCGGTAAATGCGTATTAATCAATTCAAATTTACTGTTACGGCACGCAAAATTAAGACATTAATTTCTAATAGCCAAAGCAATAATATAATAAACTAAAATTTAACAGTTTTCTGATTGGAATTATCGTTAATGTCAATATTGATAAGTAAATTTGGGTCGAGACTCTTCCAGCGTGCTATTTCCGGGTCGTATTCTCGGAATAGAGTAGTATAGCCGGAGCCTAAGCCTTTGGAGTTATCTCGCTGCATCCCGTTATAGCCATAAGTATAATCATTATACTTAGATTCAGATGCGGGAATAATATTGCCTTTATAGCTCCAACTTCTGCCCTCTTCCGGCAGCCCGAACGGATAATAATTATTCAACAGACTACATTGCTTCAATTTCAGCTTTCAGAGATTTATTGTCAATCCAAACGGTATTAGAATTTTTGATTTCTAATGCTGTGGCATAATCGGCTCTGTCCATTTCGATTTCTTTCAGCCGCTTATATTCGCGAACGTCCATCAAAACGGCTACGGTTTTATTTTTGCGTTTGAGCATTCGAGTCTTAATCATTGTATGCTTCCTTTCTGTGCTTAACTTCGTAAACAAACATAACATTCATATCATCGTCGAAAATCACCCGATAGTCTCCAATTCTGAGTCGCTTAAATTCTGCGAGCTTACCTTTCAGAGTTTTTACATTCTTGGCTAAAATCGGAGCAGAAGCATAAGCCTCAATTCCGTCAATTATTCTTAAAGCTATTTTCTTATCAGCTTTAGCTATCCGCTACAAACTCTTTGAGGCTTTTTCTGAATACTTGATGTCTAACATTAGTTTTTACGATTAATCTTAATATATCCTTTTAGACTTTTTCGCACCGGTTTTATTTTATTCCGCTTGCTTGCTAGATGTCCTACACCTAGCAGGTGTAGGACATCTGAGCTAAAAAGAAGTTCACTCTTATTACTAACGTTTAACTCCTAACGGAGTAAAAAATGAAAGCAGTCTTATACAGCGTAGCTGTTAAACGTTAGTAATTATGTAACTTCAACCCAAAATCTTCTACTCCCTTGCAGTCAATGCCCCCATGGTCGTTATGAAAATATTTTTAATTTTCAATTACCATTTTTGTTGTAGATATTCTCTGATGCCGGACAAAAAATCGATTTTTGTCTTATCCAGCTATGTAATTTAGGTTTATACAAATATACTAAATCAATTTTGTTCTTTTTGAATGGCTTTTTTATTTTTTCATAGCCAACAATTTCGCCTCCTCGACAGTAATGATTTTCAATACCGGTAAATCTCAAATCTAAAAATCCGTCTTTGTCAATATCAACATTTTGCAATTTCAAGTATCCACTTTGATAAGTAGAACATTCTCCGGAATCGTAAGAATATATACACTCATTGGTTTCGAAAATACATTTAAGATTATTATTGGATAAATCAAAGATGTAAAAGAGACTTCTCATTGAACGGTCTTCTAATAGACCAGCGAAAAAATACTCATCAGTACTTGCTTTGGGTTTTATAAATCGTATTTCTGTTAATATTAAATAATGAGCATATTGATTTTCTTCAGATATTCCTGACGGAATAATCAAGTAACCCATAAATGGTTGAGCTCCGGCAGGTAATAAATTGGCTTTGAATTTTACTTTGAAATATAAATAACGACCTGAATTAATAATTTTCTTCTCAGTAACATACTTAATGCTTTTAATGAACTTACATTCAGTCTTAGTCATGTTCAGCATAAGTTCTTTTAATTCCTTCTGAGTTGATTTCGAGTTATAAACTTTTTTGATTTTATAACGATCTATCCGTGGAAAAAATACTTCTGCTCGTGCACAATTAGGTATTATAATGACAATGAATGCTATTATAAAAATCAATATTCTCTTATAAATTGGCTTAAGCATTTTTTTCTACCAGTGAAATTATTAATAGTGCTATAAATCTAAATAAATCAGTTTATTTACAAAATATTTTGTTCTGAATTTCAATTCTAATTATTTGATATTAAATAGTATTTTATTTAAGTGGGAAATATTTATATAATGTATCCGCAGTATTTTGGTATAGAATCGTATCATTTACATTTTGAACGATTTTATACTTGGTTTTGTTATCATAAATATAATCGTTCTCTATGAGGAGTATTTTCCTACTAATAGGTATTGCTAAATAAGCCATTAATAATGTATCCTTCTTTAGTTCTGCATAACTATCTATTGTTTGACCTTCGCAATAATAGCTCAAAATATATTCTAAAGAATCAAGCCTATACATTCCTCCGTAAATTGGTTTATATAAGCTATCTTTAAAGGTCATTAAATCATTAGAATAACGATATCCAGTAAAAACTTTATGGTACTTTACAATTTGAAACGATTTCTTTTTATATTCTTCTTTGCTACAATTGGTAAGTAAAAATATGATAATTAAAATACTGAGAATTCTATTCTTTGCCAGCGATTTAAGAAATTTATTTTTCATTACTTATCTTTTCAATAAATTGTAAAATATGCTTAAAAATAACATATTTATCTCTCAAATTCTTCAAACCATGCCTTATGAGGACGAGTAGCCGGATAGCCGAATTTTGAACGGAATTCTTTTCGTTCGGCGGTGAAGTCCCACCAATTTTTGCTTTCATCTTTGGTATTAGCATAGTAAACTACTAATCTAAATTGGTCTTCCACGCAAGGATCTATCCAGTAACCTTTGGCTAATTCAAATTCATCGGTCAGGATAGCCGGATCTTTTCCGATAAATTCATCAATAGAGTAATAATTCAAGAATATCAAATCTTCGGCAAATTTAATTCCTATGGATGGTATAGACTGGAATTCTATCAAAGCAGAGATTT
>CAZIIZ010000363.1:0-4040 GCA_964539225.1 uncultured Hyphomicrobiales bacterium
ATAGAAGACTTTTTCGGACGAACGAATATCCCGAATGCGTTCGAGCAATTCTTCGAAATAGCCGCTGCCTTGCTTCAATAAATCATCGTTCATAGTGAAGCCTTTAATCAGATATTCCCGCAAGCGTTCAGTAGCCCATATACGGAATTGCGTACCACGAAGTGATTTTACTCTATAGCCTACTGATATTATTACGTCTAAATTGTAATGAGTTACTTCGTAGTTCTTACCATCTGCGGCAGTTGTTCGGAATTTCCGAACAACTGAATCTTCCTGTAATTCTCCATCTTCAAAAACATGCTTAATGTGTTCGCTAATATTTGATTTTGAAGATTGGAACAGCTCTACCATATTCGACTGGGTGAGCCAAACGGTCTCATTCTCCATCCGGACTTGAATTTTAATACGACCGTCATCGGATTGGTATAATACAATTTCACTATTTGTTATTTCGGGCATCATAATCAGAACCTCATAAATTATAACAATTTACAAACCATAAAACTAACATTTTTTCGGAATATATCAAAGAATAATTATTGATTCAAATTTCATCCTAATCGCTTACAAATTATCAGTTTTATAATAGTTTAAATATCAACAAATAGTATCTAGGGCTATTTTCTTTTTAAAATTTGCCATAAATTTCGTAATTTGTAAGTCCGAATTACTTAATGAATAAAATGCTAACTATCAATAAAGAAAAAGGAAAAATAATGAAGAAAATTTTGGGATTGATTTTAATTTCTATATTTATGTCTATATCGGCAAAGGCTGAATGGCAATCAATGGTTCCATCCGGACACGTATCTTCAACATTAGTAAAAAATAATACTATATTTGCGACTTGCCTCGGACAAGGAGTGTTCCGTTCCGAAAATGAAGGCGTATCTTGGACTCAATTAAACAATGGATTGTCGAGTACGATAGTAACGTCAAGTTGCTCAAATGATGACTATATTTATATCGGTACTTTCGATGGAGTTTACCGAAGCGATAATAAAGGTGATAATTGGCAAAAATGCAATAATGGAATAAATGATACTTTGCATATACAAGCAATATATGCTATTGATTCTATTTTATTTGCACTTACAGAGACTAATGGGGTTTACACAAGTCGGAATAATGGAAATTTATGGAAACTAAAACCTGATAGTATAATTCCTGAACATTGTAGAAACAAGTTTACTTTTAATCAAATTAATTATACTATTACTTATCAATCCGACTATTATAAAATAATAGCTAACTTTGGAAACAAGTATTATAATATTAACAGGGGATTGGATTCAACTAAGTCTTTTTCTTCATTAACTACTCATGGAGATAGTTTATATCTACTTACTTATGATGGTTCGATACACTCTTTATCTATTCCTGATACAGCTTCGATAGATTCTATTTATCAAAATTACGAATGGAAATTTGTAAATGATTTCAATCATTCTACCACAACATGCTTCGATTATAATGGACTAAAATTTATCAATGATACATATTTCGCTACTGCATTCATTGGTTTGTACAAAGGAAAATTAGGAGTTCTTGAATCAGAGATAATAAATAACGGGATAACATTCCCTACTCTTAATGAATTAATATCAGTACAAAACAAATTATTTTGTACTGATAGGTGCGGGAGTCTTTATAAAAGCGACAATAACGCAATCTCTTGGCAAAAAATAAATATTTCTAACGATACTAATCTTTTCTGTATTTCGTGCTGTACTGATGAAACAAATTTGTATGTGCGTATTAAAGTAGATAATAAATATTATTTGATGAAAAGTCATGATGCTGGAATCAATTGGGTAAAATTGGGACCTGATTTTAATTCGTCATTTGGAATTTACCCCTGTCTCGATGAAATAATATTTATAACTGAAGATGGGATTTTCAGAATGGATTTAGATGGTAATAATTATAAAAAATTAAATATCGGTTTCGATTACAAAGGAATCGGAGGTATTTATAAAACTAATAATATTATATTGCTTAGCTCTACAAATAATAATATTTACAAAGGTATAAATAATGGCACTGAGTGGAAATGTGTTGCCAATAATTCTATAGGTAATACTCGTTATATAAGCAAGTTCGGATTAATAGGTAATACTCTTTTTGCTGTCTCTTATGATGAAATATATAAGAGCGTAGATTGGGGAGACACTTGGACTCAGCTTAATATACAAATTCCGGCATTCACAATTTCTCAGATGGAGACCATAAATAATACATTGTATATAGCTTATAATTCTGGTATTTGTCCTGATTGGTATTCTGATGATATGAGTAGTACTGATTATGGAGTTACTTGGACTTATGATATAATAGGGCTTGGAGTTGAAGGGTTTCAAGGAATTTGTGAGCAAAATGGATTAATTTTTAGTGCAATATTTGAAAGTTCAATTGCTTTCAAGCAAAAGCCTGGAAGTTCAACTCCTAAATTAATGTATCCTGCGAATAACTCAGACAAAATAGATTTGAATGATAGATTGATATGGTGCAAAATGGACGGAGTAAAAAAATATGAAGTTAATATATCGAAAAATTCCGATTTCTCTAACGGGAAACTTCAAACGATTGACAATGTAACAATTGAAACAGAAATGTATTATGTTGATAAATTGCAATTGGACAAAAATGCTAAATATTATTGGCGAGTAAAGGGCATTGGCGACGGAATGAATACTGATTGGAGCGAAACTTCTTCGTTCACCACAGGCGAGACAAGCGATATTTTTGATAATTTCAAAGAGTATTTAATTTCTATTGCCCCTCAACCGGCTAACGACGAAGCATTTATTACATTCCATAATTCAAATAATATCAATGAATTGAATGTTGAAATTTATGATATTAAAGGGACTTTGTTGGATAATGTTCATTTCAATTCTTTACTAAATGGAATGAATAATTTGCGTTTAGATATTAGTAAATTATCGACAGGATTCTACAACGTAATAATTAAATCCAATTCCGAAACATATCACACCAAATTGATCAAAAAATAAACTCGATATTATATTCGATTTACTCAAAGGAAATAGTCGTAAGTAAGCCTTACGGCTATTTTCTTTTTAAAATTTGGCGAAAATTTCGTAATTTGTAAGTCCGATAAATTGCATAAAGTAAAAAAATACAAATAAAATAAATTTAGGAAAATAGATATGTCCGTAAGAGTAAGATTCGCACCATCGCCAACAGGTTATCTGCACGTCGGTGGACTAAGAACAGCACTTTATAATTACTTATTTGCTCGCCATCACGGCGGCAAAATGATTCTGCGTATTGAAGATACAGACAGAACTCGCTTTGTGGAAAATGCAACCGAAAATTTGACCAAAATGCTCGAATGGGCTGGAGTCGAAATCGACGAAGGACCATCCGCAGGCGGCGAATACGGACCATATATCCAGTCGGAGCGTTTCGATTTATATACTAAATATGCTAATGAGTTGCTCGATGCGGGCAAAGCCTATTTCGCATTCGATACAGCCGAAGAATTAGATGCTATGCGTCTGCGTTTGCAAAGCAATCAACAAGGCGATTATCGCTACGACCGAATGAATATGCGTAATTCTATCACTCTCGGCAGCGAAAAAGCTCAAGAGTTAATTTCAGCCGGAGAACCATACGTTATCCGTATGCTCGTGCCGGAAGATGAAGAAATTACTTTCAAAGATATTATTCGTGGCGATGTGAAAGTTAATTCTAAAGAAGTTGATGATCAAGTTTTAATCAAAAGCGATGGATTCCCGACTTATCACTTAGCTAACGTGGTCGATGACCATTTGATGGCAATTACACACGTAATTCGTGGCGAAGAATGGCTTCCGTCAACTCCAAAGCATTGTATTCTATATCGTGCATTTGGATGGGAGCAACCAGAATTTGCTCACTTGCCATTATTGCTGAATAAGGATAAATCTAAACTAAGCAAACGCCAAGGCAGCGTAGCCGTAGAAGATTTTAAAGAAAAATATATTCGTGATGCTTTTGTGAACTTCGTTGCTTTGCTCGGATGGAATCCTACC
>CAZIIZ010000364.1:0-4032 GCA_964539225.1 uncultured Hyphomicrobiales bacterium
AAAAAGATTTAACGAAATTAAGTTCGAATAATCGCAATAATAGTTATGAATAAGTAAAATATCGTTGCGTGCCTTAATTGATGTAGATATTCAAAAGCCTTCGTGTCTCATTTTTGTTTCACGAAGGCTTTTTTTAAATATATATTATTACCTTGATAATTGACACTCACAAAGCATAACAATAATAATTATTATTAATGCAGCCAAATTAAAGTAATTCAATTCTAAGCCGATACACTACTTATTGTGATTAAAATTCTGAAATATTGGAAATCATAAAATAATTGACTTTAATACTTGACTAATAAGTAAAAAATTGTTATATTGTGGTTCGTAAATATTTAGATATTTAATATAAAACAATACAATATAAAATAACGAAAGGAATCTAATAATGGCTACCTTTGACGACAGACATGAAGTAGATGTGGAAGAATTTGAGGACAATGAAGATACTCAGAAAGATAAGTATATTACGTTCCTATTGGGCGATGAGGAATATGCTATTGAAATTAAATATGTTAATGAAATTATTGGAATATTGAAGTTTACTCATATACCAGATACTTCGGAATATATTAAAGGTGTGATAAAGTTGCGTAATAGCGTTTATCCCGTAATTGATATGCGTAAAAGATTTAAAATGCCTGAAATAGAATACGGTAATAGGACTTGTATTATTATAGTTACAATTGGTGAATTAACTATCGGATTGATTGTTGATTCTGTAAATGAAGTATTAGATATTCCGGAAGAACAAATCGCTCCGGCTATGAAAACTAATATTCATACCAAAAATCAATTTATTAAAGGAATTGGTAAAATCGGAGAAAGAGTGAAGATAATTTTGGATATAGATAAAGTATTTTCTGAATCCGAGCTTGGAACATTGCAAAATATTTAAACAAATAAATCAAAGAGGTAATTATGAAAATCGGTATGAGAATACGTATTGGTTTTGCTTTAGTAATTGCAATTATGTTTGCAATGGGTGGGGTCACATATTACAATTTAAATTCCGTTTCCGGTGATTTATCTATTGTGATCAAAGAGAAATTTAAGAAGTCAAATTGGGCAAATAATATTATTGATGCTGTAAATGAGTCTGCAATAACTATGAGGGACATTGTATTGACAGATGATGTAAATATTAAACAGCAAATTGAGCAAAGGCAAAAAGAATTGACCATTATTGCTAGTGCTTATGTTGATTCATTGAAATCAAATTTGAACGATGATAAGGAAAAGTCAATTTTTGATGAATATTTAAAAGCTCGAGTGGAGTACAAGAATGCACGTACGATTATTATAGAAAACATGAACGCTGGAAATTTAATGGGTGCAGTAAATACTTTGACCGGAGATTTTAAAACTGCTCAGAAAAGATATCTACTAAAAATTAGTTCTTTGATTACTTACGAAAATTCAGAAGCAAATCGTTTAGGAGAAAAGGCAACTATTTCTGTAACGAATGCTACATGGATTACTTTGGCATTGATTATCTTAGGAACAATACTTGCGTGGCTTATTTCTCGGTTTGTAGGTAGAAGTATTACTAAACCAATTAATGAATCTATAGGGGCTGCTGAAAATATTTCCGTCGGAAATATGAATATTAAGCTTGATGTTAGTAGAAAAGATGAAACCGGATTGCTTATGCAAGCTATGAAAAAGATGAGCGAAAGTATTGAAGCTATGGTTTTTGATGCTAATCGTTTGGCTGAGGCTGCAATAAATGGTAAATTAGATGTGCGTGCCGATGCAAGCAAATACCAAGGGGAATTCAAGAACTTAATTGTTGGATTTAATCAAACACTTGATGCAGTAATTAATCCTCTCAATGTTACAGCTGAATACGTTGACAGAATGAGCAAAGGTGATATTCCTCAGAGAATTAATGATGATTACAAAGGCGATTTTAACGAAATTAAAAATAATGTGAACCAATTGATTGATACTTTTAATGGGTTAAAATCGGATGTGGATCATATAATGACTGGTGTAGCTGAAGGATCTGTGGCTAATACTCGTGCAGATGCTAGCAAGCATCTTGGAGTTTATCGACAAATTATTCAAGGCTTCAATACTACTTTAGATTTAGTGTCTGAACCATTAGTTGAAATATTTGATGTTTTAGGAAAATTGTCAAATGGACAGCTTGACTCAAGAATGGTAAAAACATATAAAGGCAATTTTGAAGTATTGAAACAAAATTTAAACAATACTATTGATTCTCTACCATTAGAAGAAACTATGAAGGTAATGCAAGCTATGTCTAATGGAGATTTAACTGTGAAAATTTCCGGTGAATACAAAGGCGATAGTTTGAAATTGAAGAATGCTGTTAATGATTCATTGGATTCATTAAATGAAATATTACATAACGTCCGCACAACTGTTGAAGAGGTTACTCGCGGAGCTATGCAGGTTTCTGATGCCTCTACGAATCTATCCCAAGGTGCTACAGAGCAAGCTGCATCTCTCGAAGAAATTACTTCATCGATGTCGGAAATTGGCTCGCAAACTAGATTAAACGCCGAGAATGCTAATCAAGCAAATTCACTTTCGACTGAAGCTCGTGATGCTGCTGAAAAAGGCAATGAAGAAATGGGACAATTGAGCGAAGCTATGAATGAGATTAATGAGTCAAGTAAAAACATTTCCAAAATTATTAAAGTGATTGATGAAATCGCATTCCAAACCAACTTGCTCGCTCTTAACGCAGCCGTTGAAGCGGCTCGTGCTGGTCGTCATGGTAAAGGATTTGCAGTTGTAGCTGAAGAAGTTCGTAATCTTGCTGCTCGTAGTGCTACTGCGGCTAAAGAGACAGCTGAGATGATTGAGAATTCAATTAAAACTGTTGAACGCGGGGCTTCATTAGTTTCTAAAACCGGAGAAGCGTTAGAAGATATTAAAAATGGATCTGTGAAAGTAGCAGACATAGTAGGCGAAATCACTACATCTTCTAACGAACAAGCTCAGGGCATAACTCAAATCAATGAAGGATTAAGCCAAATTGACAAGGTAACTCAGACTAATACTGCAAGTGCCGAACAAAGTGCCTCTGCATCCGAAGAATTATCCGGTCAAGCTAATCAATTGCGAGAGTTGATTGATAGATTTAAGCTAACAAAAGATAGTAGCTACGGTTCGTCAATGAATGCTAGAATGATTAGTTCTGGATCTAATCGCTCATCCAGATCGAAAGCACTTCCTGCTAAAACACAAATGAATTACTCAAATGATTTAGAAGATATGCTTGAGTTTGGCGAAGAAGAATATCGTGGATCGCAGCATCCAACCATTAAACCGGCTCACAAGCCAAGCGATATTATCAAGTTAGACGAAGACGACTTCGACAGATATTAAATTTTCCATACAGTATTATTTAAAACCCTTATTGCATTATTATTATGCCAATAAGGGTTTTTTGATTTAACGTTAGTAACAATTATTTCAAAATTTATAAAACTCCATGGGAGGTGAACTGTATTTGACTATATCTAACTCAAGAATTCGTTGCAACTTGGGTTAAGCTCTAGGGTGAAAAGTACGGTGGACTTCTTTGGTAAACTCATTATCAATATGAGTATAAATTTGTGTGGTACTGATGTCGGAATGTCCAAGCATTTCTTGAACAGCTCGCAGGTCTGCCCCACCTTCAATTAAATGAGTAGCGAAACTATGTCTCATTGTATGTGGGTGTACGTCGATAGTAATACCGGCTAAATTGCTCGCAGCTTTTAGCATTTTCCAAATATACATACGAGTCAAAGCTGTGCCTCGTTGATTAATAAATAAAACATCTTTAGCAGTATCGGATTTATTAAATTGTGTTCTAGCCTTTTCGATATACTTTGCTATCCATTCTAAGGCACTCGTGCCTATCGGTACGAATCTTTCTTTAGAACCTTTGCCGAACACTCTAACAATCTCTGCATCCCAGATAATATCTCTTTGTTTTAAATTAGTTAATTCCGATACTCGCAGCCCACAAGCATATAATGTTTCCAAAATTTCTCTATCTCGAAC
>CAZIIZ010000365.1:0-4032 GCA_964539225.1 uncultured Hyphomicrobiales bacterium
TTTCCGATTCTAAATTAAACTGAAAAGTGGTCGATCCGCGGAATGGATTCGGGAAATTTCCATATAGTCCGGTCGGATAATTTTGTAGTATCAATTCACCGGGAATGCGAATTATCGCATTTTGCGGGGTGTAAGTAATGTTATTTCCATTGATTTTTACTTCAGTGCATTTCAAATCAGATGAATCTCTCGGGCCAACTAATCCTTCAATTTTTAGATTAAATAACAATCCGCTACTCAAATTTATGTCGAGAGAGTCAAATTTTACTCTGAAAATTCCTGGTTTTGCGAATAAATCTTGAGCAATAGTAAACTTATGATTCGCTAAAGCTGAAGACTCGGGCAAATCCACACCTTTAATATCCAACATAAATTGGTCAAACTCAAATACTAATTCCAAACTTGAAGAGTTTAATCCTTCGAAATCTCCCTTGATAGGAATATTATAAATAGCACCACGAGGTATAGTAGTGTCGGCGATGCTAATACTTACAGAAGCTAAAGCCTGCATACTCAAAAAAATAAAAATGATGAATTTTAGTATGTGTTTCATTGTTATGTTATTATAATTTGAATTAAAAAAATCAATTAATTTCAATCAGTTTTAATTGAAATAATATTGCGAATAAGTATCTATCAAAATTCAAGCCGATAATTCTAAGTCTTTTGCTCTTTTTTCTTAGCAGAAGGGAATAATACGTTGTTGAGTATTAGTCTATATCCTGGAGAATTCTTATGTAATTTCAATTCTGTTGGCTCTTCGCCTACAAAATGTCTGTAATCTTCGGGGTCATGCCCGCCGAACCAAGTAAATTGACCGCGTCCGACGTTCCCGTGGATGTAGCGTACGAAATCAGTACCTTCGGTTTCAGCCATAATTGTAACAGCTTTTTTAATAAAATTTTTGTGGAAGCCGGTGGTTTGCCCCATAAATCCCTTGATCACGTTTGCGTGATTTTGAGTAAGCATAGTTGGGACAGGGTCGTATTTTGCAGAAAAATCGAATAGTGTGAAATAGTCCGCAGCTTCATTCACAGTAACCTCTGAGGTAATATCAATATCAGAATACTCATATACATAAGGATCCATCACTAATTTGAAATTCTCAAATGCGAAAGTTTGCTCAAAGTCTAATTTGTCATTAGCAGTTGCATCGGCTGCATCGCCATCGAACATTGGTCCGCAGATGTCAATATTTTGAGCGGCAAGAGCTATATCATAAGAATCAGTTGCACTGCACATAGCGAATTGGAAGCCACCTCCGGCTACATATTCCTTGATTTTTACTGCAACGTCTCGTTTCATTGTAGAGACTTTGCTGTAGCCTAATTTTTTAGCTAAATTCTCATTTAAAGCTACTTGTTCTATATACCAAGGAGTATTTTGATAATTTGCCCAAAATTTGCCATATTGACCAGTAAAATCTTCGTGATGCAGATGAAGCCAATCATATTCTTGGAGTTTTCCAGAGAGTACTTCTTCGTCCCATATCAAATCGTGGGGAATTTCTGCATAATCTAAGGCGAGTCGGACTGCATCGTCCCAAGGCTGAGTGCCGGGCTGAGCATAAACTGCAATTTTAGGAGTTTTCTCTAACTTTACCAAATCCATATTGACGTTTTCGGCTTGAACTTCTGAGTATATAGTAGCAGCTGTAGCTCCGTCAATCGATTCAAATGATACTCCGCGAATTCTGCATTCTGCGGCAAGTACGTCATCATAATCAGTCATAAACGAGCCTCCACGGTAGTTCAGCAACCAATCCACCGTTTGTCCTTGTTGCAATGACCAAAATACGATGCCATAAGCCTTTAAATGGTCAGTTTGCGACAAATCCATCGGGATAAATAACTTCTGGGAAAAAAGCTCAATCGACATCAGTACAAACACAAAAAGTACTCTGCAAATATATTTCATAAATAATCCTCTCTATTTGTTTATCAGTAGGGTATAAACGCAGACTTGGTATAAATATTTTCATTAGAACGCAGTATTACTTGCTCAATATGCTTTTATCTGATAATCGTATTTTAATTATTTCCATAGATATTAATTTTTTCAGATGTCCAACATCTGCGAGATGTTGGACATCTAAGTGATCTTCCGAACTGTGCTTAATATGATTTCTATGAATATTAACTGCTTTTAATCATCTTCATCATTACAATCAGCTTAATCAATGGTTCAGACTTTCCATAGATATTTAGTTTTTCAGGGTGCTGTCCCATAAAACATTAGAAAATTAGATTACATTACCAAACTAAAGCTTCTGCTGATTGCAAAGCATAGTTAATAGTTTCTTGTATATCATCGCCTAGAGCAGTAATATGTCCCATTTTTCGTCCCGGACGACATAGCTTCTTATTATATAAATGCAATTTTGCAAAATTAAATTTCAGGAATGCTGTAATATCAGTTGGCACTCCGACTCCTTCACGAGTCCCAAGCAAATTCACCATGACTGCCGCCGGCTTAATCATATCCGTAGCACCAAGTGGTAAATCTAAAATCGCTCTGATACAGTTTTCGAATTGCGATGTCTCGCACGCTTCAATTGTATAATGACCGGAATTATGCGGTCGTGGAGCTATTTCGTTGACTAATATTTCGCCCGACTCATCTAAGAATAATTCCACACCAAATACTCCGACTCCGTCGATTGACTTCACGCATTCGACAGCTAATTCTCGAGCTTTGTTAGCAATAGATTCGCCGATTCGAGCTGGGGCTATAACTGTATGGCAAATATGATCTTTTTGGATAGTTTCTACGCAGGGATATGTTGCGGTCTCGCCACTTCTGCTACGAACCACCATTACGGCTAATTCCTTGCTGAAGTTTACGAATTTTTCTGCCATTAGCTTTTTGCCTTCAAACTTATTCAATGCTGATTGAATATCTAATTCGTTATTCACAGTAAAATTACCATAGCCATCATATCCTAAAGTACGAGTTTTCAGTATAAATGGATATGAATGCTCGTTGCCAAATTTTTCAGCTTCTTCGAAGGTATTAATCTCAATAAATACAGATACCGGAATTCCGGCAGCTGAAAATGTAGATTTCTGAATAAACTTATCTTGGATTAATTCCATAGTCTTAGAACTCGGAAACACAGGTACTTGCTTTTCAATTTGACGCAATATCTTAGGATCAATAAATTCGTTTTCCAAAGTTACAATATCCGATATTGCTATGAATTCTTCTAAATCTTCAGCGTCATCCCAACCATTCACAAACTCGTATTGAGTCATATCTCCGGCAGGAGTTTGCTCCCCGTTGTCAATAGTAGTAACGTTAATTCCTAATCTATATGCAGCACTTGCTAACATTTTCGCTAATTGGCCGGCTCCAAGTATTCCTAAAACAATTGGCTCTTGGGTTTTATCTGATTTTAGCATTGATTACTCCGATTTTTCATTGAATATAACACATTTATTTGCTGTAAACTAATAAATACAAATATAACATATAATTTACAAAAGTTTTAATTTTTGTTGTCTATGTCAAACAAGTTATTAAAGAATATAAACAAATTCACTTGAATAAATCAACAGAATTTTGTATTTTTGTACAATAATAATTTAATTTAAAAATGCAAATAATTAATTAGTTTATAAATAAAAATATATCGAAATAAAATAATATGCTGAATCAATTAATAATTAAAACAATGCCGCTGATTCCCAAATCAATAATCAAACAAGTGGCAAAAAGATATATCGCCGGAGATCGTTTAGCCGATGCGGTAAAAGTAACTAAAGATTTCGAAGCTAAAGGCGGACTAACTACAATTGACGTGCTTGGCGAATTCGTGTCCAGCAAAGATCGAGCATTGCACGAACGTGGCGAAAGTGCAAAGGTATTAGATGCAATTAGAGATAACAAACTGAAAACATATCTTTCGATTAAACCTACTTCCCTTGGTCTTGGTATTGACGAACAATTCGGTTACGAAAATGTAAAATTCTTAGTAGAGAAAGCCAATAAAGATAATATATTCGTACGCATCGATATGGAAAACTCGCCATA
>CAZIIZ010000366.1:0-4021 GCA_964539225.1 uncultured Hyphomicrobiales bacterium
ACTATTCGCTATAGCGGTTGCTGTAGGCTTAACTCCCGAAATGCTACCTATGATGATTACTACTAATCTCGCCCGTGGTGCTGTTAAAATGAGCAAATACAAAGTAATCATCAAACGCTTGAATGCTATTCAGAATATCGGAGCGATGGACATACTATGTACTGACAAGACAGGTACTCTTACTTTAGATAAAATTGTATTAGAAAAACACGTTAATATATTGGGACTTGATGATGATGAAATTCTAAGCTGGGCATATCTGAATAGTTATCATCAAACCGGAGTGAAAAGCCTTCTCGATAATGCGATTCTGACTCATGCTGAATTAAAAGAAGAGCTGAAAGTAGAATTAGACTTTGAGAAAATCGACGAAATACCGTTCGATTTCCAGCGTCGTAGATTGTCCGTAATACTAAAAAAAACTGACGGCAGACATTTGCTTATTTGCAAAGGAGCTGCTGAAGAAATGTTGGAAATTTCTACTCACGCTTTCGATCCGGGCGAAGACAAGCAATTGCAGATATTTACCGACGAAATTGTTCCGCTCGACGATAATATTAGAAATTTAATATTGGGCGAAACCAAGAAAATGAACAAAGATGGAATGCGAGTATTGCTGTTAGCTGTCCGTGAATTTGACCCCAGAGAATTGAATTACTCGGTAAAAGATGAAAGCAATTTAGTAATTGCGGGCTTGATTGGATTTTTAGATCCGCCGAAACCATCTGCAAATGATGCAATTAAAAAGCTACATGAATTAGGCGTTACTGTAAAAGTATTGACTGGCGACAATGAAGTGGTTACCAAAAAGATATGTAAAGAAGTAGGAATTCCTATTAATAATATTATGACCGGCGTGGAAATGGAAGCAATTTCGGATGAACAGCTAATCAGTCAAATTGATAATATTAGTATTTTCGTAAAGCTAAATCCATTCCAAAAAAGTAGAATCATAAGTGTTTTGCAGACCAAAGGGCATACTGTTGGTTTTCTCGGCGATGGCATCAATGATGCCGGAGCTTTGAAAGGAGCTGATGTCGGTATTTCAGTCGATACCGCTACTGATATAGCCAAAGAAAGTGCCGATATTATTTTGCTAGAAAATGATTTAGCTGTTTTGCGTAAGGGCGTTGTGCTTGGTCGGAGAACATTTGGAAACATTCTGAAATATATCAAAATGACTACTAGTAGTAATTTTGGTAATATGTTCAGTATGCTTGGTGCGAGTGCATTTCTGCCGTTTTTGCCAATGCTTCCGGCTCAATTACTACTTCAGAATCTGCTTTATGATGTATCGCAAGTGTCCATTCCGTGGGATAGAGTTGACGAAGAATATATTAATAAGCCGCAACAATGGGACACTTCATCGCTGACGAAATTTATCCTATACATTGGTCCGATTAGTTCAATTTTTGATTATATTACTTTTGCTCTAATGTTTTTTGTATTTAAGGCAAATTCGCCAGAACATCAGAGTTTGTTTCAAAGTGGTTGGTTTGTAGAAGGATTGCTTTCGCAGACTCTAATTGTGCATTTGATTCGAACTCGCAAAATTCCATTTATTCAGAGTTGGGCGACAGCTCCGGTAGTGGCGTTAACTTCTTTAATTATGCTAATTGGCATTGGTATTCCATTCTCTCCGTTTGCTTCGATGCTTGGCATGCAGCCATTGCCATTATTATATTTTCCATTCTTAATTGGGATTTTAACTGCTTACGCATTGCTTACTCAGTATGTAAAAAATAAATTTATTAAGCGATTTGATAATTTTTAAAATTTAGCATAATAGATGTTTTATACAAAACATAGTATATTTAACAGTCGGTTGGAAATGTATAAATTGCGACCTCAGAATGTCGAAGCAGCAATTTATACTCTTAAAAATCATCTTGAAGCATATAAAACGCAGTTCAGACAATTGCCTCAAACCTTCGGAAGGACTAAGAAGCCTCCCGAAGGTTAATACTGAATTTAGCAACCGCCGGCTGGCTTCGCTTTTTTAGTTTCGACTGGCTTGTTTTTCTCAGCATAAGCTTTGGCTAAATCAGTGATTTTTCTTTGTGCTGTTTGCTTGAATTCAAATTGACCGATTTTAGAATAATCTTTATAGCCGACTGTATCCGGCTGAGGATTATTTACAAATTCTTTATTGAAAGCGGACATACCGCCCTGCAAATAATATGCCTTCCGCACTCCGAAATCAATTGCAGCAAATGCGGCTTTGCGAGCTTCGATGCCATCATTATCAATAAATACTAAATCTTTATCAGTCGAACTCAATAGCTTCGACCCAACTTTTGTAAATAAATTATCGAAAGTAATATTTAAAGATGCCGGGAAAGCAAATTGCTTAATCGCTTTAGCATCTCGCAGATCAATTATCTGAATGGATTTATCTTCGTCGATTACTCTGTAAGCAAATTCAATTGAGTTCATTTCCTTGATATTCGCAGGATTGACTTTCGCAGAATCTGCTTTAGCAATCGCACTTTCCGCATTCGAAGATTGGAATATCAAAAATATACTAACTGCTACAAATCCCAATCCGACTAATACATACTGATTTTCTTTTTTAGCAAAGAAAGATTTAGAATTATCCGTAGTTACTTTATTTACTTTATCTTCAATTTTTTTAGTGAAAATAAATGCAAGCAATGCTACAGCCGTTAGCAAGAATCCGAATAATCCAGGACTGATGCCCATAGCGTCGTACATAGTGAAATTGCCCCAACTTGTAGCTGTGTAAATTCCATAGATACTATCGTAAATCGACCCAAAGAAAAAGATTCCTATCGCAGCTCCGACTACGAACACCATAGCGTCAATTTTGCCAATAGCTGCTCCGGCTATACTCGTTCCCGGACAATAGCCGCCGAGAATGAAGCCCAGCCCCATAATTATTCCGCCGATTATCGCCGAATAAAAGAAAGTAGGGTGGATATAGATCGCAGTTAAATCGAGCCAGCCCATATTGCCCATAAACAGTATGCCGAGCATAGCGGTTACTCCGGCAGTAAAAAATACTCGAAGCACTACGAAGTCGTAGCCGTAGAATAATCCTGTTAAGCGACGAGAATTAGAGAATCCTGCCTGCTCTAAGATGAATCCGAAGAAGAAACCGATTACGAGGGCTATCACGTAATTGAATTCTTGATTGAATATTTCCGGTACTAATGGTCCCATAATTTATTTCTCCTTAATTATATCCAAAGTTTTCTGAAAAAGTACGCAAATAAATACGCTCCGCCAAATATCGCAAACATAGTGATTATTCCGCCGAACGACATCGTTGCCATTCCCGAAAGTGCAGCTCCGCTAGTGCATCCGCGACCGAATTGCGAACCGAGTCCGAAGAGCAATCCGCCGACTAATGCCATAGCCAAACGCATTTTATTAGTTGTGCGAGGTCCTTTGTCGATAGTTAGCTTCATTCTATTGGCATAAATACCGGAAGCAAATGCTCCGATAAATGCTCCGAGAATTTCGAATACTAACCAATTTTTTAATGGTCCTTCAGGGTGAGTTTTTAGCGTTTCTGCATAAAAATTTGAATGCTCGGCATAAGCCGGGGCAACTGCTTCCACTCCGTAAACTACTGCACTTTTTACTGCTCCTGAAGCTCCTAAGCCTCTACCGGTAAAGTAGAATGTAGCGAGTAGCGTCAAGCCGAGAAATATTCCGGCGAGATACGGGTTCATGTATGGTTTAGCTTGAATTTCCATGTTATTTATCCTCCTCCGGACATTTATATTTTTCTAAAATATCAGCTCTGATGTCTTCGTTGTCCATTTCCAATTCTTCATAACCTGTTAGCATAGCATTGACATTCGAGAAAATAGTATGCCCGGTAGTTACTAAATATAGATGACCAATAGTAAATGAAATTAACAAATATGCACCGAAAGTATGAAGCACGCCTATGGTTTGTAAATTTACCGTATCGACCGAAGCAATACCGCCATCAATTGGAAAGCGATAATATAAGTACAATAATCCGGTTACTACCATCAGCGGAATCATT
>CAZIIZ010000367.1:0-4020 GCA_964539225.1 uncultured Hyphomicrobiales bacterium
CAGACGTGTGCACTTCCGATCTCTTTCGTATCGAAAATACGACCAGACGGCACTTTCGAAGCTCCGGTAATCGACGAGAACTTACCAATGAATTTGAAGAATATTCAGAATAGTGGTTCGCCTGCATTTTATTATGATTCATTGAAGGAAAGAACCGAACTATATTTTGCGGCTTTGGCTGGAGAACTTGGGAAATACCACAGAGATATTTATGTGTCGTATAATAATGGTAAATTATGGTCGGACCCGCAAGCACTCAAGAATAATATCTCGACTCCTTTGTATGAGTCGCATCCGGCAATTTCTTCTGATGGCAAATACTTAGTCTTCTCATCGGATAGACCCGGCTCAATGGGCGAAACTGACTTATATATTACAGAAAGACAAGCAAATGGAGCGTGGTCGAACCCAACTTCATTAGGTTCAGAAATTAATACACTTGAAAGAGAAATTTCTCCATATATTTGCTCAGACGGAAGTTTGTTATACTCTTCAAAAGGATTCCGCAAAGGCACAGGATTCGATATTATCAAGGCTGAATATTTAGGCAATGGCAAGTGGGCTAATCCAAAGCTACTGCCTTATCCAATTAATTCTACCGCTGACGATAATGGACCGACTATGTACAAACGGAAAATTATTTTATCGTCAAATCGTTCTGGCGGATGCGGCGGTTTCGATATTTACGCATTTGAGATGTGCGGACCGGCGTTAATTGGTGGGAAAATCAATGGTGGCGACGAAAGCAAACGCCTTCGCTCTACGGTCGAGCTGTTCAATTCCAACGATGAATTGGTAAACTCTGCTAATCTTGTCGTCGGCGATGAATACCAATTTGAAGTTATGCCGAATCAGACTTATACTATCGTCTATAGCAATAATTGCAACGACAAACATATCTCTCATCAATTTTCTGTACCTTGCTCGGATACTAGCGTCGTTAAACTAATTGCTGATTTTAATTCAGATTACGGCAGCGAAAAATACTATTTTGAGAAGTATGATGTCCCATTTTTTGTGTCTGGGTATTATCAGCCGAACACTTTAGATAATTTGGAATCGCTACGATTAAAATTCCAATATAATTTATTTGGCAACGCAGACACTACTAAATATATTGAATATCCCGGACCTGAATACGACGCATATACCGACGAAGTAGAAACCTCGTTAAAAGGTGTTGTCGATTTTATAAAGCAAAAGCTTAGATATTTATCTGGCGAATGTGCTTCAGGAAGCGAAATCATTCGGATTCAGATCAAAGGATTCGCCGATCCACGCCCAATTTCTCCACGAGCAAAATATTCAGACAGTCCAATTAATGATTCTGATATGGAATTTACCGTTAAACGCGGAGAAACTATGGATAATGTTCTGCTTTCTAAACTCCGTGCTTATTATACAGCTAAATATTTTCAGCGAATTATGGAATTCGAGGAAACTTATTTAGATAATATTGATAAAATCAAATGGGAAATAAGCGGAGAAGGTACAGATAATCGTGATGATACTGAAAATAAAGAGAAAAGAAGAGTTAGTATCAATGTCGTTTTAGAAAAAAGCGAATAAGTATATTTTTATAAACATCGAAGTCGTCTTCGTAAAATTTCATTTTAACAATTGGTCAGTATATTCTTAAATTAGTTTGAGGATATACTGACTGTTTGCTATTTAGCCCGAAAAACTCATTAATCCTTCATTTTAATAATTATTTTTAAAAATATTAAACTTAATTCTATATTGAATTGTCTAATACACACTTAAAAAACTTATTTAATAAATATGAGAGTATAATGAGAAGAGCGATTACGGCAATATTTATATTTGCATTCATTAGCGTTTTGAATGCTGCGGATTTCAGGGGAAAAGTGATAGACGAGAAGGATAATTCGACTTTGTTTGGTGCAACGATTCAGTTGATTAATTCCGAAAAAAAGACCCAATATTACGACAAAGCAAATAAAAAGGGTGAGTTTGAGCTAAAGGATGTGAAAAATGGATTATATACCTTAAAAATTAGTTATATCGGTTATAAAACCTTAGAAAATCAATTAAAAATAAATCAACAAACGAAAGAAAACTTAGGAACTTTCAAAATGCCTGCCGAAGACATTCAAACTGGGGATGTACTAGTTACCGCTCAAATGCCTATAGGAGAAGTTAAAGAAGATACTTCACAATTCAATGCTCAGGCATACAAAACTGCTCCGGACGCTGTAGCCGAAGATTTAGTAAAGAAAATGCCGGGAGTAGAAGTTAGCTCGGATGGTACTATCAAAGCTCAAGGCGAAACTGTGAAAAAAGTATTTGTCGATGGCAAACCATTTTTCGGTGATGATCCCAAAATGGCTATGAAGAACTTGCCGGCTGAAATTATTGATAAAATTCAAATATATGACAAAGCTAGCGATAATGCTGAGTTTTCTGGAGTGAGTGATGGCGAAACTGATAAGGCGATAAATATTATCACAAAACGAGATAAACGATTCGGACAACTTGGTAAAGTTTCTGCCGGTTATGGTTCGGATAGTAAATACTCCGCAGATATATTCTGGAATATTATGAATGAGGGAGCCCGTATATCTATTATCGGATTGGCGAATAACATTAGTAAACAGAACTTCTCAATGGATGATATAATGGGTGTATATGGCAGTAGCGGAGGCGGTATGCGTCCTCCCAGCGGAGGGATGCGTCCGAATATGAGCAATTCCGAATTGCGTCCGGGTGGCGACCATTTCGATAATGTTTCTACTTTTATGGTAGGTCAGAATGATGGTATAGTTACTACTAATTCAATTGGTACAAATTACTCCGACCAATATGGAGGAGGAATGGCGGAATTAACAGGTTCGTATTTCTTCAATAAATCAAAAAATACAAATACTCAGACTACCGATAGAGAATACTTCGGCGATACAGTGCAATTATATAATCAGTTGGGCGATGGCGGTTCGGATAATTATAATCATAGATTTAATATGAAATTGCAATTAAATTTGGACTCGAATAATGCAATAATGATTCGACCTAAATTTACTTCGCAAAGTAATAGTATGGACTCCTATTCCAGCACTATCAATCAATATCAGGGCAATGATAAGATTAATGCTTCGGACAATAGATATTTTTCTGATTATGACGGTTTAAATTTCTCTAACGATATAGCTTATCGATATAAATTCGATACTAAAGGTAGAGCATTTAGCGTTACATTTAGTAATGCTTATAATGATAAAAGTGGGTATTCCACTCAGGATGCGACTACAGAATACTTTAAGCAGAATATAATGGACACAATTAAGCAAAAGACTAATCTATTTACGAAGGATTTGACTTATGGCGGAGAAATTCTATATTCAGAACCAATATTTGGCAATTCAAATATTCAATTATCATATAATTATAGCAATAAGAAAAGCATATCAGATAAAGATGCTAGAACATTCGATGAGATAGGCAATGCGTATTCGTTAGCGGACACATCGCTATCAAGTAAATTTGAAAATACCTTCGAGACACACAAAGCCGGATTGAATTACAATTTCAAGCAAGGTATAGTCGATATCGATGCCGGAATCAATTATCAAATTTCCAAACTGAATAGCAAGCAGACTTTCCCAATGGTTGGCAAGGTAAATTACGAGATGAATAATTTTATGCCGTCACTTAAATTATCGTTAAAATTTGACAAAGCTTCATCTCTGAGATTTCGCTATCGTACAAACGTTTTATCGCCTGCCGTTTCTCAATTGCAAGAAGCAGTAGATGTGTCGAATCCTTTGCAATTATACAAAGGTAATAGCGATTTGAAACCGCAATATTCTAACTCTATCACTGCTCGATATATGTCGATGGGCAAAGATATGACTAACGTATTTATGATTTTCGGTGGATTGAATTTAAGAAATGATTACATAGGTAATTCTATTTTTACTGCTAAAAAGGATACCATGATTGACAGCCAAACTTTAGCAGCAGGAAGTCAATTAATTCGTCCAGTTAATCAAAACGGATACA
>CAZIIZ010000368.1:0-4011 GCA_964539225.1 uncultured Hyphomicrobiales bacterium
AGAAATCACGAATACTTGACCTTGCGTAGAATAATCTTTGGCTGTATCAATTACGGTTAATCCCGTAACGCAAACTGCACTTGTAGAAGTAAATAGTGCGTCCACAAAGCTTACCGCAGGTTTCCCAACTGGGGCAGACTTAGGCAAAGTAAGTAGAAATGCTCCAAATAGTATAATAATTGCGAAACTTATCATAAATATCGCACCGGAATGAATTTGCGTCTTGCCTATTAAGTGGCTGTATTTCAGAGCTTTACGTCCGACCAAAAACAGAATTGGTATCTGCGAAATAATTAGATACATTATTGCCATATCTTGGCTACGAAGCATCGGAAAGAACCAATTGATAAATCCCATTGTAGCACCGGGAAGTAACAAATAGAATAGAAAAAATCCCGCAAAAGCAATTTCTAAAGCTCGCTCGCGGACAAATCTTTTTTTGTCTTGTACAGCATAAATTCTGTACATTTCCTGCAATACAAAGAATACTATCTGTATATCAATTACAATACTAAGTATTTTAATAACCGAGTTGCTTAAATAGAATCCAGTCATCATAATAAGAAATACAAATGAAATCAGACCAAATATAGACAAAGCTACATTCAATCTGTAAAATATTTTTTTTTGCTTTTCAGGCAATACCATTTGTTGAATTCCTTTTAAAAAATGCAAATTAACAAAATATTTCTAAGTTATATTATTCTATATTCGAAGCATCATTTTCTAATAATTCAACGAAACTATCGTATTCTGGTATTATCGGTTTTTGCGGTTCGGATTTCTCTTCTACTTCAATATTTAAAGTAAATGATTCGGAATTATTTACTTTATCGTCGTCGGCTAATATTTCGTCAATCTCGCGCAATTTCGGTAATTCTTCGAGCGAATTCAATCCGAATACCTGCAAAAATGTGCGAGTAGTGCCATACATCAGCGGCTTGCCGAGTACATCTTTTCTGCCGACCATCTCGACCAATTCTTTATCAATAAGTGCATTTACGACTTCATTAGAATTCACTCCGCGTACTTGCTCTATTTCTGGTTTGGTGATTGGCTGTTTATATGCTATAATAGCTAACGACTCTAATGCAGCTGGCGATAGACGACGCTTTACTCTATATTTCGCAATATTCTGAAGCAATTCGCCAAATTCCGGTCGGGTAGAATATAAATAACCGCCGGCATTCTTAATTATCTCAAAAGGTCGCCCTGTTTCGATTAGCTCATGATTGATTTCTTCAATTAAACTCTCGAAATATTCAGTCTTTAAAGTAGGCTGATGATAATTTTTCTTAGACACTTCTGCAATTAATTCTTCTTGCTCGATAGCATTTTCTTGTTCGATTTGGATAGAGAATATTTTCTCAAACAAATCCATAGTCATCGGCTCATTGCTTGCAAATATCAATGCTTCCAAAGCAGATTTCTGCTCAATCCGATTTAATTCCGAGAAATTTGTATAATTCTTGTTTTCCATATTGAATTTATAAGCCGTCAATTTGTGAATTATGAAGTAAATTGTATGACTCTTCTGCTCGTTTTAAATCTTCTACGGAATTCACTCCTTGCAATTCATCGAATCCGGCGATAGCAAATGCACGAACGATGGCTCCATTATTTTTCAATATTTCGATAATATCGGTCAAATAGTATTCCTTTTGCTCATTCGTGTTCGATACGTATTTTAAAGCAACGAAAAGGAGTCTGGATTTGACTAAATATATACCACTATTAATTTCTTGGATGGCTTGCTCTTGCTCGGTGGCATCTTTTTGTTCAATAATTTTCTGGAACACGCCTTCTTTATTTCTAATGATTCTGCCGTATCCGAATGGATTTGGAGCTTCAGTAGTTAGCACCGAAATATCGGCACTTGCTTTAATATGCGAGTCATAGAAGCTCTTCAAGGTATTCGCAGAAATCAACGGCACATCGCCGGCTAAAATCAATACATCGTCTGTATAAGCTTCGAATAGGTTTTCTGCTTGTGCTACTGCGTGCCCAGTACCTAATTGTTCGGATTGTACACAAGTTTCTACCGACGGGAAATTATTATTCAAAAATTCAATTAATTTTTCTTTTTGATGACCTACTACTACCACATTTTTTTCGACACCGATTTCAGCAACCGTGTTCAACACATATTGAATTAATGGTTTATCGTTCAATTGGCAAAGCACTTTCGGCAAATCCGGATTTTTCATTCTCTTGCCTTGTCCGGCGGCAAGTATTATAGTTGCTATTTTAATTGACATATTATTTTCTATTATTTAAGTTAATTGAATCATTCATTTATCTTAAGGTTTGTAATATTAAGCTATTCAGCCTAATAATAAGGAAGCAAATATAAGGAATTTTACTGAAATAATTGCAAATACGAGTTTGAAGGGCAATCGAACGCCAAGTTGAATTCAATGTTTGTACAATTACCCAAGCCGAAGTTAAGGAAAATAACCTTCGAAGGCTTCTTAGTCCTTCTTAAGGTTTGAGAAGAAGCTTAGATTCGTACATAAGCTACGCTGGATCGTAAGTACGATGTCGCTTGAAGATTCTCTTCGTAGCAGAATATATATATCATAAAGAATCTGACATATAAAACGCATAAAGTCCGAAATCGCAATGATTACGGACTTTATGCACAAAATATCAAAATCTAATATAAATCTATTTATACTTATCTAAAACTGTTTTAATTTCAGAGAACACGACGTTAATCTCGTTCATCCCCATAATATGTTCTGCTAAACCATTTTTGGTATAGTAATCTTCTAATAATATTGTTTGGTCTTGGAATACTTGCAAACGAGTAGCAATTGCTTCGGCTTTATCGTCTTCACGTTGATAGAGGGCAGCCCCTTCCATATCGCAAATTCCTGCTTGTTTGGGCGGATTGAAATCTAAGTGATAAGTGATACCGCAAGCTGTGCATGTTCTACGAGCACTCAATCTACGAACTAATTCGTTCATATCTACATCAAGCACCAAAACTACGTCCAATTTCATTCCTAATTCTTCAAACATTTGCTTTAAAGCATCTGCCTGAGGCACTGTACGCGGGAATCCGTCGAAAATATATCCGTTGCCGGGAATTGGCTTCGATAATTCATCACGCATAAGGTTTATCATAATATCGTCTGGCACTAATCCGCCGCCGCCCCAAAATTTTGCGGCGAGCTTGCCTAAAGCAGTTCCCTGACGATAATTTTCGCGTAAAATATCTCCTGTAGAGAGTTGAGTAAGGTTATACTCGTTACATATCATTTTTGATTGAGTCCCCTTGCCGGCGCCCGGAGGTCCCAAAAATACTAAGTTCATCCTTTTTGTCCTAAAGGTAATGTTGAGTTGAATTAATGATTGCCGAAATTCAGTTCGGCACTTAATTTTTCTAAGCGAGTTGACGCATACATTTAATGTTTATTTTATTTTGAATTAAATTAAAAGAATTTTTAGTTTTTTTACAATTTATTTATGACAAATTGGATGCCAGCATTGGAATTGATCTTTTCGACAACTCCGCCATTAAATTATCTTTTACATTTTTAGTTAACCCCCAAACTTCTCTAATTGTGTATAATATGAATTCCAAATAATCAATTAGAGTTGCACTATATTTGTCTGAATATCTATGACCATAATAGATAATAAAAAGATAAATTAAATTACTCAGCGAAAATGTTTTATTATCTTAATTATTTAATTTTCGCACAACAAAGCACAAGTTAAAACGTTTTTGAGTAAAACAAATGAAGAGTAAATGTTTTCCTTCATTTTATGAAAGACGTTTTATGGAAGTTATACCAACTAACAACGAGGTAAGTATGTCGTCAGTAACGTTAACAATGCATCCGGACAATCCGGACCTAAGAAAAATTTACAAAATAGTCGAAGCCTTGCGGGACGGAGCAGTAATTTTATATCCTACGGATACAGGATTTGCCCTCGGATGTGCTCTCGAAAATAAAGGAGCTGCAGAACGCATCATAGCTTTGCGTAAGTTGCCGGATAGCA
>CAZIIZ010000369.1:0-3990 GCA_964539225.1 uncultured Hyphomicrobiales bacterium
AGTACGCGATAAATCGATTTTGTCGGCATACTTAGTTACTGTTTCCATCATTTTCTCTTGACGAACTACAATATCTCCGAGATCTTTAGTCTCGCTCGCGGATAATGTTACTTTCAGAGTAGTTTCATCGCCTAAGTATGAAACTTTTAATTCTAACGACCCAACTGCAACGCCCACCATAACGAACTTGCCGTCAGCTTTTGCTTTAGCACCACGATTAGTGCCGACTACTCTTATAGATGCACCGGCTGCAGGAGATTTGTCGTCCAGTACAACTCTTCCTTTCAGAGTTCCTTCATTAGCCGCCCACATAGTGAGAGGGCATATCAATACTCCAAGGAATAAAACTAATAGTAGTTTTCGCATATCTACTCCTTTGTTAATAAAATTGTATAATACGTAATTTAAAAATTGTTAATTGCTTATCTTTTTCTATTATTTTCAATTTATTTCGTAACTTTTATTTGTTAATTTCGTTTTTATTTATATACACAGAGAAACTATAAATAATGATTATTATATTTCCGGGTTGGACAGACTTGCTTAATTCTAAAATTTGCACACAAATCTCACTGTTCTATTCGAGCAACTAATGACCGAACCGAACTATGGATAATTCAAGCTGTTATAATACTGATAATGTGTTGATTTGCAAAGCGAGTAAGCAACTTCTCATCTATACCTCTTAATCCTTTATTTTATTATTGTTTCTACCGTTTTTTACTAAGTTTTATCTACACAAAATACTTTTCGGAAATGCAAATTTCCAAAGTTTCAAATATAACGATTTTTTTTCTTTTTTTTACATAGTTAAATATTAAAATTCAATATTTCTTCACAATATTTATTTTTATATTCAATTAAAATGTTATCTGCACGCCATAAATAAGCGAAAAAGCTCCGACCAATCTTGAAGTCCCGCTATATGATTTCGGGATATTGGTGTAAAAGAATCTACTGTCTAAACCAACACTTAACTTAAAACCTCTGTATAAATCAATAGAACCTGTTACTCTGTCAATATTCATCAATCCATCTTTACTTCCGCCGAGTCCAAGACGTGCATCGAGACTGAACCAGTCCAAATCCAAAGCTCTATATTCGTAAAACACAGAACCCCAAACAGTATGCCCTTCTTTTTTCGATTGCACCTGAACCAAAACAGTAGGTCCGGGGTCGTTATTATATTGCTGTTGTAAATCGACTATGGATTCTAGACCAGAAGAATTTAAAGGTATTCTAACCATAGAATTCTCAAAAGATGTATAATTCATAGAGCCAAATTCAAATCCGAACTTATGTACTTCGTTGATTCTGTATCCAAAACTTTGCGAGAAACCTATCGAAAATTTACTAACTTTATCATTAAATACATTGTTCATCATTGTACCGCCGTAGCTTGTAATCAATTCTATACCCGGATTCATTGTCTGCATTTCTGCGTATTGTTCGAAATTGTTTTCTGCTCCTGTATAACGCATTTGTTCGGATTTCAAATCACCACTAAAACTCTGCGAAAACGCATTTGAAGAGCGAACTATAGACTGATTGCTTTGATTATTTGCTTCAGCATCGTTTTTAATTTCTTTCGCCAAATCAATTGCCTCGGCTAACCTATGGGTATTGATTTCTTTTTTGCCAGCATCGAGATTATCTTTATCGCTATCAGTACTAATGATATTTTTATCGCTTGTATCAAGTTCTGAATATGCCATACTAGTAGCTTGCTCTTGATCTATTTCAGACTTTGGAGCTAATAATTTGAATGCTTCCTTAGCTTCTGACATATTTACTACAGAGTTAGCGATAGCATTGTTAATTACCGGAGTATTGGCTTTCTCGGAATTATTCCTATTATTTTTGCTTGCACTATTGGCTGATTTAGTGGCGAATTTATTATTAGAAGTCTCTGACTTAGTCAAGGAATTGTCGGATTGAGCGGACTCCTTAATTAATTCTTTTGCTTGATATGTATATAATTGATTGTAATGCTTCATAGCCGGAAATTCGCTAATTAGAGCAAATCCAAAAATCAGCACCGCTGCTACTGAATACGACAGTCTTTCAACAATTCTTCTGCGTTTCTGCAACTTAAGAATTGTCGGTTGCTCGTTCATAATTTTCATTAGAACGAAATCCTGAGTATTCCGTTTCACATCTTCAGGCACTTTCAGAGCTTTGGCATCTGCTCGTAGAGAATAGTGCATAAAGATTGCGTCGTCGAAATCTGTCTTTTTCAACGGATCTTTCGACATTTCTGCACGGAGTAAAACGTCTTCGTGATCGCTTAATTCTCCGTCTAAATATTTCGATATTAGCTCATCAATGTTCATAGTATTCTTTGGCTATAGGGGTTAGTATTTTTCTCATTAAAGTTCTGGCACGATGCACTCTTACTTTAGCATTTGCCAATTCAATTCCCAATATATCAGCGATTTCTTGATAGGAGCATTCTTCGTACTCTCTTAGAATCAATACTTCTCGATAGACTACGGGCAATTTTTGTAGTGCATTTTCAATAAAGTCTTTCATACCGATATCTGATTCGCGTAAACTGTCAGTAATTTGAGTATGTTCCTCAAGTTCATCGTGTTCTTTGCGTGAACGTATTGTGTTCAGACAAGTATGTCGAGCTATGGTAAACAGCCAGGCTGTGAAATTCTGTCCGCGAAAATCGCGACGTTTTTCGAAAACTTTGACGAATGTTTCCTGAAATGCATCTTTAGCAGATTCAGCATCCCCCATCATTCTCAAACAAAACCAATAAACTTTAGTATTATAGCGTTCGTATAAGAAATTAAAAGCTTCGGCAGAACCTTTGGTCAGCTCAATTGAAGCTGATTCTTCGTCCATTTCCGGGGCTTTATGTAATTTCTTAAAAAACATCTATATAGCTTTCAATTTATATACTTATCTGCACTATCTTCGTACAAACTCTAAGACACAACAATTGCTCAAAAGGTTACACACTTTTTTCAATTTTCTATACGCAATATTATCATTTTTATTCTAAATTTCAAAGCATAATATTTGTAATCTGTTATAAGAGCAAAGAAATGAGTCATTCTGAGGTCTCAAAGAAAACTTCGTTTTCACTAAAAGATAATGACACTTTATTTGATAAATATATGTTTCTATGTGCATTGTAGAGAAAATTCATGAAATCATTCTTATGATTCAGCGTAGCTAATTTTCTCTACAAAAACTAAAGCTATTTACTCTATACTCCTTTGTGAGATTTGGGTATTAGTGTCATTAGGAACGAAGTGAAGAATCTATTCTTCCGTAATTTACTGATATTATTGCCTGCTTCGCTCCTAATTACACAAAACCGAAAAGGCTATAAAATCACACAATAGCAAAGAGTGCAACTCCAACGGAGTTATGCTAATCTGTCGGAGCGACATTGTTACTAACGTTTAACAGCTACGCTGTATAAGAATTAGTACAAATCTTTACTCCGTAGGAGTTAAACGTTAGTAACTATATGAACCTCACCCACTTCCCCAACTCCGTAGGAGTTGTATGCTGATTTTGCTATTACTACAGTAATTCGTTGCATTGCATTTACTTATGCTATATATTATACGAATTATATGTGCATTATTTGATGCTATATGTGCAATTATTAAGGGTTTACGTATTTTTTCATCTTTAATTATTGCACAATACTTGCACAGTGTTACTCACTTTTTTGTTGTATTGAGTTCAATATATCCATGTTTTTTTGCAACTGATAGCTCTTATAGTGTCCGAAAGTTGTATTGATTGAACGGTGTCGCATAAGCTCTTTCACCACGTCCAAGGTAAGTTCATTAGCAAATAGATTATCCGCAAAACTTCTACGAAATCCGTGAAAACCCCTATGATAAACTTTTATACCGCAATCTGTTTCGATACTATTGAGCTTTTGACGAACATTAGTTTTCGTAATGATTTCCTCAGTTTCTAATTCCTCTCGTATTGTTTTTTCGTCTTGCTCTCGCACTA
>CAZIIZ010000370.1:0-3990 GCA_964539225.1 uncultured Hyphomicrobiales bacterium
AGACTTAGATTCCTGCATCCACTCGAAGACTCGTTCCGCAGGAATGACAAGTCGGCAACGATTTATAAGATGTGTGCAATGGTTAGAATAAACGAGAAGAAATAATAATTAATTCGCATATTATTTATAATAATTAGATTAATACTTCGTTTTAAGCTAAGTATTTAATTATATATGGTAAAGAGATATGATAATTGATTATATACCCTTGATATTCACTATCCTTTTTGGATTTGGATTCGGATTAATGTTTATGAAGTTATCCGAATGGCTCGGAGCGAGACGTTCTACCAAAGGCAAAGTTACTACTTACGAAAGTGGAATGATACCTTATGGGACTGCTCGAGACCGTTTTTCGGTTAAATTTTATATGGTAGCAGTTAGTTTTATAATATTCGACATAGAAGTAGTGTTCTTATATCCTTGGGCAGTACAATTTAAGAAAATGGGAGTGCCGGGAATTGCGGCTATGGGCATTTTCTTTTTGATTCTTCTGTTCGGATACTTTTATGAATTGAGAAAGGGCGGATTCGAATGGGATTAATTCAGACAGTAGAAAAGGAAGGCTTCCTAACTACGAGCATAGATGCCGTATTAAAATGGGCACAAAAGAATTCTATGTGGCCGATGCCATTGGGAATCTCTTGCTGTGCGATTGAAATGATGGCATTTGCCTCTCCGAGATTCGACGTAGCTCGTTTCGGTTCAGAAGTATTCAGAATGACTCCGCGTCAGTCTGATTTGTTATTAGTCGCAGGTACGGTAACCTATAAAATGTCATGGGTGGTTCGTAAAATTTACGACCAAATGCCCGACCCTAAATGGGTGATGGCTATGGGCGTATGTGCTTCGACAGGCGGGATGTTCCGCTCTTATCCTGTAGTTCAAGGCATAGACCAATTTTTACCTGTAGATGTATATATCTCTGGATGCCCACCGCGTCCTGAAGCTGTTATCAAAGGCTTAATGGATATTCAAAACATGGTAGGCGATAAACGATACAAACCTGCTTTGGCTAACTTCGGTAAAGATGTTTCGCCGACTCCTCAACAAGGCAGATTCGCATTATAGAATAAATAAATTTTACTTTTACAAATAAAGGAGCGTCAAGCTCCTTTATTTGTAAATATCGTAAGTATGTATTTTTGCGGATTTTACCTTATCTCAAGCAGCTAAATAGTTTGCAATAATCTTCTGTATTTATTAAATATATTGGATTTTGATACAAATCCTATATACAATCCGTCTTCGTCCACTATCGGTAATAACCAAGAATTAGCAATATCAAACTTTCTCATGACGCATTTCATATTTTCATTTACTTTTATTATTGCTTCCGGTTGTCTCATTAGTTCTTTTACTGAAATATTTCGGTATTGATCAGGTTTGAACATAATATCTCTAACGTTGTCTAATTCAATAATCCCAACTAATTGTCCTGTTACGTTTAATACCGCAAATGTGTTACGATTACTGTCCTTGATTACTTCCACCAAGTCTCCCAAACATTTGCTGATTTCAATTGTTTTAATGTCTGTTTCAATCAATTTGGAAGTACGAAGAAGAGTGAGGATGTTTTGGTCTTTGTTGTCGGTTAATATTTTCCCTTTATTAGCTAATTTCTTTGTATCCATAGAGTATGGTTCAAAATGTTGGACTATCAAGAAAGAAAATGACGAGACGACCATTAATGGGATAATTAAATCATAGCCGCCCGTGATTTCTGCAATTAAGAAAATTCCGGTAAATGGGGCATAGAATACTCCGCTGAGAATTCCAGCCATACCGACTAATGTAAAGTTACTAACCGGAAGAGTAGTAATTCCCAATTTGTTAATTAAATGCGAGAAGAAATATCCCATATAAGCTCCGACGAATAAGGAAGGTGCGAAATTGCCTCCATTGCCTCCAGAGCCAATAGTTATGGCTGTCGAAAATACTTTAATGAAAGCTATGATACCTATGAAAAACAAATAAAACCATTCGTTGGTCAGATATTTCGCTACGATACTATTGTTGAATATTGTATCATATTCGCCATTAGCTAGCATTTTAACGCTTTGGTATCCTTCTCCAAATAAAGTAGGAAAAAGAAGATATAAGCCACAAAGTAACAAGCCGCCTATGATTGCTTTGGTGTAAATTGCACTTTTATACTTCTTGCTAATAACTTCCACGAACTCGGTGATTTTAGCATAATACAAAGCCGTAAAGCCTGAGAGCAATCCTAACAAAATGTAATAAGGTATATTGTTATAATTGAATGCCTGTGTAAGATTAAAAGTAATTAAAATCTCATTGCCAAGAATAATTTTCGAAAGTAAAGCTCCAGCAACTGAAGCGATAATAATTGGAATAAATTCTGCGACAGCAACTTCAGCTAAAATTACTTCTATTGCGAAGATTACTCCAGTAATTGGGGCATTAAATACCGCACTAATTCCTGCGGCAGCTCCTGCGGCAAGTAATAAAGTACGGTCTTTGTAATTAAAATGAAATTTCCTTGCTATATTAGAGCCAATTGCAGATCCGGTAACTACAATAGGAGCTTCTAATCCGGCTGAACCGCCAAATCCAACAGTAATTGCACTTGTTAATGCTTGGGAAAATGTTTTGTCTCTATGCACGAAGCTCGATTTCTGAGCGATTTCGTATAATATATTTGAAATTCCTCGTCCTAATTTATCTTTAAATAAATAATGTACGATTATTACAGTAATTAGAATCCCTATCATAGGAAATATGGCAATTAAATATTCTTGACCAACAAAATTCCAATCTCTTTGTAAAAAACTCTGAATATGATGAACTGTATATTTCAATAATACAGCAACTAAACCCGTAACTAAACCGATTATCGTTGCTACAATGAGAACCATTTGGTGTCGGTTAAATTTCGTACGCAAGAATTTATACATTAGTATAACTCAAATATTTATTTTATACAAATAATTTTAAAACGTATCTTTTACAATTTCTAAATTTGCGAATTTGATTAGCAATTTCTTTTTTCCAACCTTAGGGAATTTAATCAAGGCTTGTTTGTTATCGGCTATTCCGCTTAATTCTTCTACTTTGCCCAAACCAAATAATTTATGACTAACTACATCTCCAACTTTAATACTCAAGAATACCGGCATTTTTTGTACATTATTAGTAATTTGAGGTCTTGCCGCTGATTTATCCGGTCTCGATACCGGAATATCGTCGAAAAAGGTAGAATTCGATTTCGGTATTTGGCTATATTCATCTTTATCTTTTGAATTATGGAATGCTTCACGACGCTTCAAAGCAATGGAATCCTTTTTGCCGGATTGCGATAAATATTTCTCATCAATTTCGTTCAAGAAGATTGATTTTTTACAAGTCATAATATCGCCGAATTTGAATCGTTTAGTGCAATGCGACAATGCTAATTTCTTTTCCGCACGAGTAATGCCTACGTAAAACAATCGTCGTTCCTCTTCGATTTCTTCCGGATTTTGCTCGCCGAATCCGAGAGGAAATAGTCCTTGCTCAATACCGGCGATAAACACGTATGGGAATTCTAATCCTTTGGCGGAATGCAAAGTCATCAGTTTTATACTATTATCTTTTAAATCCTTTTTATCTGCGTCAGTAATTAAGGCACTTTGTTGTAAATATTCATCCAAAGTTGCTTCCTTAGCGGTCATAAAGAAATGCTCTAAATCAATGAATAGCTGATCTATATTATTTACTTTATCCTTTGATTCATCCGTAGTCATCTCTCTATAGAAAGTTACTATTCCGGTCTCGTGGATATATTTAGTAATGTCCTCCATGGGATTTAATGAATCCTTGATTCGCATATACGAATCGACGAATTCAACAAATTTATCGACAGCGACTACCGCTCGCTTCTGTAATTCCTGAATTTCATTGCCTCGGCGGAATGCTTCGAAGACGGATATACCACGCATTTTGGCAAAAGTTTGATAATGCTTAAGCGTAGTAGTACCGATACCTCTC
>CAZIIZ010000371.1:0-3987 GCA_964539225.1 uncultured Hyphomicrobiales bacterium
TTGGATTCTTCGCTACGCTCAGAATGACTAATTTTCTTACTTTTTCAACAGACTGCTAACCATTGTACACATCTTCGGCTATACCGATGAATAGTGTCATTCCGGTTTTGTGAGTCTTCGAGCAAATACCGGAATCTACAGCCTTAGTATTATAGGCATAGTTACAAGTTCTCTCGTATTTCCAAGTACTTAGATTAGCTAAACTGAACACGAAGAAGGATTTCCTGCATTAGCTCGAAGAAATGACATTTCTAGAAGATGTGTATAATTGCCAGCGGCAAGTAGTAACGCATTTATAGCTAATCAGAATATATGCGAAATAGACTAAATACACAATTTTTGCATTTGTATCGTCAACTCTATACTAAATATGATTGTTTGATATTTGTAATAAAAGATATGAGCCATAACGAAACTTTAGAAGATTTGTATAAATCTCGATGCGAATGTATTCCTGAGAATATGAGTACGGATATTGGTCATTTTAATGTATTTAAAACTGAGCATACGCCCGGTAAACCAGCCAAAGCAATTCCATACAAAAAAAGAGATTTCTTTAAAATCAGCTTAATTGTAGGCAAAAGTAAAGTCCATTATGCCGACAAATCCATAGATATTAACAAATGCGGTTTAGTATTCTCAAATCCTAATATTCCATATAGTTGGGAGAATGCAGAGCTAATCGAAACCGGATATTTCTGTCTATTTTATCATTCATTTTTTGCTGAATTTATTAATTTCAACAAATATTCTTTATTTCAACCGCAGGGCAATCACGTATTTGAATTAACTGATGAGCAACTACAGGAAGCACGAATTATATTTGAGAAAATGATAGCAGAAATAAATTCGCAATATGTTTATAAGTATGATGTACTTCGCGGATTAGTTTTAGAAATAATACATTTAGCACTAAAAACCACTCCGGCTACCAACGACGATAATAAAAGCTACGATGCTTCGCATAGAATATCGCTACTATTTTTGGAGTTATTGGAGCGTCAATTTCCTATTGATGAATCGCATCCATTGATAACATATCGTTTTGCGAGCGATTTCGCTAATCAATTGAACGTACACGTTAATCATTTGAATAGAGCAGTAAAAACTACCATCGGAAAATCTACCAGCCAAGCAATAAGCGATAGAATACTAATCGAATCAAAATTGCTTCTGAAAGAATCGGCTATGAATATTTCGGATATTTCTTATGCTTTAGGATTCAAGGAAACCACGCATTTCAATAATTTCTTCAAAAAAAATATTGAGATTAGCCCACTTAAATTTCGGAATATTTGATTTTCGTAATTTATTATTTGTTTTTAGTTATTTTGTCCACAGCTTTTCTCTTAATTTTGTGCACAATAAATTTTGTTATTATTTGATAGAAAAGGAAACAACATGCAAAAGCGTAAACTTGGAAATAGCAATTTAGAAGTATCAGCTTTAGGGCTGGGCTGTATGGGTATGAGTTTCGGCTATGGTCCGGCTCACGATACTAAGGAAATGATTAAACTGATTCATGCTGCCGTAGAGCGTGGCATCACATTTTTCGATACTGCAGAAGTTTATGGACCATTTACAAATGAAATATTACTTGGCGAGGCTTTGGCTTCTATTCGAGATAAAGTAGTAATCGCTACTAAATTCGGTTTTGAATTAGATCCAAATGGCGGTCCGAATTGGAAAGGCTTAAATAGCCGTCCCGAACATATCAGAGAAGTAGTAGAAGCATCGCTAAAAAGATTAAATATTGACGTAATTGATTTATTATATCAGCATAGAGTAGATCCGAAAGTGCCGATTGAAGATGTAGCAGGAACAGTTAAAGACTTAATCGCAGAAGGCAAAGTTAAACATTTCGGGATGTCCGAAGCCGGAGCAGACACTATTCGCAAAGCTCACGCAGTACAGCCCGTAACAGCTCTGCAAAGCGAATATTCACTATGGTGGAGAGAACCGGAAGTAGAAATATTGCCAACTCTCGAAGAACTCGGTATTGGCTTCGTGCCATATAGTCCGCTCGGTCGTGGTTTCTTAACAGGAAAAATTGACGAGAATACAAAATTCGATTCTACCGATTTCCGCAATACTCTTCCTCGTTTTGATACTGAAAACAGAAATGCAAATCATGCGATGGTGGACTTGATTCAGCAAATTGCAATTCGCAAGAATGCTACTCCGGCTCAAATTGCTCTTGCTTGGTTACTTGCTCAAAAGCCATGGATAGTTCCAATTCCGGGTACTACCAAGTTGCATCGCTTAGAAGAAAATATTGGTGCAGTATCTGTAGAGCTAACAGCGGAAGACTTACAAGTGATTGAAACAGCTTCCTCAAAAATTGAAATTGTCGGAGCAAGATATGCCGAAACTACACAGAAATTAGTCAATCGTTAATTAAATAAACAGTATAGATTGGGTTGTCTCAAAAGTAGTCATTCAGAGGTCTCAAAGAAAACTTCGTTTTCACTAAAGGAAAATGACTAATTCCGTCATTCTGAGCGTAGCGAAGAATCCAAATCGGTCGTAACTTCTTGGTATTTATGGATACTTCGCTACGCTCAGTATGACGATATTGTCTTTACTATGTCTGTGAGAACGTTCCTAATAGCATCTGTGTCATTCTGAACGTAGTGAAGAATGATAAGTTAGGGGGCAACTTTAATTTAAAACAATAAATTATTTTAAAAACAACGAACTTAGATAATATTACCAAAAGAATAATGCTTACATAGCAAATAGAGAATTCCAATTTCTTTATAGACTGAGCGTATAAAAATGGTCATAATACGGTAAAATATATGATAAATATAAAATTAAACAATGGCGTAGAAATGCCGATTTTAGGCTTCGGTGTATATCAAATCCCTGATGCTAAAGAATGCGAAGCAAGCGTGTTAGATGCGATTAATGCCGGTTATCGTTCTATAGATACAGCAGCAGCTTATATGAACGAAGGTGCTGTCGGCAATGCAATCCGAAAAAGCGGAGTGGCTCGTGAGGAATTATTTATCACCACTAAGCTCTGGGTACAAGATGTGGGCTACAATTCAGCTAAAAAGGCTTTCGAGAAATCTTTGACCAATTTGCAACTAGATTATTTGGATTTATATTTGATTCACCAGCCATATAATGATATATATGGAGCTTGGCGAGCAATGGAAGAATTATATAATGAAGGCAAAATTAGAGCCATAGGAGTTAGTAATTTTCATCCAGATAGATTGATGGATTTGATTACATTTAACAACGTTGTGCCGGCAGTAAACCAAGTTGAGACTCATCCTTTCCAACAGCAAGTTGAAGCCCAAAAGTTTATGACAGAAAATAATGTACAGATTGAATCTTGGGGACCATTTGCCGAAGGCAAAAATCATATTTTCACTACTGAATTACTCCTTTCAATAGCTGATAAATATAATAAATCCGTTGCTCAAGTAATTCTGCGTTGGCTAATCCAAAGAGCCATAATCGTAATTCCGAAATCGGTGCATAAAGAAAGAATTATCGAGAATATCAATGTATTTGATTTTGAACTATCCCAAGAAGATATGAATCTAATTATAGGATTAGATACTAAAAAAAGTTTATTTTTAGACCATCGCGACCCAAGTATAGTAAAGTGGATGGGTCACTATAAATTACCTAAATAGCAGATAACTAAGGAAAAATATATGAAAGTATTATTGGTAAACGGAAGCCCACATAAACATGGATGTACTCATACCGCATTGGAAGAAGTAGCGAATACGCTAAACGCAGAGTCTATAGAAACAGAAATTTTCCATATTGGCTTGAAACCAATATCCGGATGCTTGGCTTGTGGAAAATGTAAGGATTTGGGGCATTGCGGTATTCAAGATAAAGTCAATGAGTTTTTAGAAATTGCGAATACCGCCGACGGATTTATATTTGGTTCGCCTGTTCATTATGCTTCTGCCGGAGAGATCGGAAGAGAACACGTCTGAACTCTAGTCACGAATTCGT
>CAZIIZ010000372.1:0-3963 GCA_964539225.1 uncultured Hyphomicrobiales bacterium
TAGCGAAAGATTTGAAATTTCTGTCAATTAAGCTAAAATATAAAACTGTTGATTCTAGCAATGGTAGGTTAAGCGATTGGAAATATATAAAATTTGATTCAATTCCACAGACAGATATTGGCTCAAATTACAATTTGCCGTTTATATACGGTACTCGTATCAGTAGAGGAAAAGAACAAAACAAGAAACAAGTTGACTCGGCTACAACTACTTTAGATATTCAGAATTCTATGTTAGACCTAGTAAACGAAGATAAAACCATTTCTGCTTCATTTTTGACAATATTTCCTTTAGAAGATACAAAATATTTTAATGATCCAAATAAACCTCGTAAAGATCACCTAATTAATCCCGAATTTTTAACAGACATTAGAAAACGAGGTGAAGTGCGGCGAATAGCAGAAATGGACATAGAGGTAATTTACTACGGAGGGGTGAATGTTGCGATTGACTATATAAAAATAGAATCAGAAAATGCCTATTATTTGTCGAGAGGTTATGTAGATTCGATACCTAATAGTAGCTATAGTAAAAATTATCTTCCTATAGTTGGAAACTATAATTATAAAGCAGATAAAGAGATAGAAGAAGTTTACAAAGACGCTGCCCAAATGAACAGCTTCAAAGAGACTATTCAAAGCAGTATAAATTTATTAAAAAGTGATGACCGGAAGCAACCAAACGGACTCCCGATGGAACAAATGTTTAGAATGTATATAGAAGACACCGAAAGTGCTAATCCAAACACTTGGTTTCAATTGCGATATGCCAATTTGCTAACAAACGGAATAGCTATCACGAGGGATAATTCCTATAAAAACGATGCTTATGATTACTATACCAAAGCTCCTAACAGGTATTTGGGAATGAAATTAGCTGAAATTATGATGTATGTGCCGGCTCCATTTTTCAATAAAATTTTATCTCAAGATATTTCGGAAAATCAAGGATTTAAGTGGTCTTATATTAATACTGTTTCTCGCTATAACAAAGATAGTGCAAGTAATTACACTGGTAATCCTTTGAATTCTGCCGCTGAAACTGATTTGCAATGTTCAATTCCAACTCCGATTTCAACAGACACAACAATTATTCAATGTGTAAAAAATTTAGATCTTGCTAATCCTACTCATAGGAATTACTTTGAAAAAACTCATGGCGAAACTGATATGCTTCAGATAAGATGGGAATTCGAAAATAAAAGAATGTTTTATGATTCACCTGCATATTTGTATAATTCAAAGCCTTGGTTTGTTAACTTTTTCTTAACTCCAGAATTTGCGTTCTCGGGAAATCAACCCTACTACAACCATACTCCGCCTCAAACTGGCGAAGAGATTAGACTGCAATTAAGCTCTGTAATGCTAAAAGGTGCCAAAGGCTTATTTTACGACAGAGAAGCACGATATTATAATAAGCCAACTAATGTATTTCCTCATCCTAAGGATTCAGTGAGAAAATATGAAGCTGATTGGCAATTAGGCATGGCTTCTCCATTAGATTTATCTGATACCAGTTGGACGAATGACTATAGCAACGTAATTAATAAAATATTAGGAGAAGACTATATTTATCCAAATTCTTATCCATTGTCCTTGTCTTCTACTTATTCTTCATTATTGCCTTCAATACAAGCAGGTTTAGGGATTGCTCCTAATAAATTTTACGTTGGTATGCGTTCCACTCGTTTAGAAGTATTTAAGATTCACCATTGGATTCGTCGCCTCGAAAAGATGCACGATAGCATCCCGAAGATCTATACCGAATCGCTTATGGATCTCCGTCTAGTCGCTTGGCAAGGTAAAGGATTTAAGACTTGGTATAATCAAGACCCGAAGTCGCCCTATGATTCGGTAATGAAAACATTTATTAAAATGGATTCGATAAAAACGGCTAAATTATATCAACCGAATAAAGGTCCAGCAACATCGGATGTCTTGAATGCTAGCAATGTGGACGACAACTTGAGGGTAAAAATTTACGAAAGTCCAGATTCCGCATTTTACGATGTTACTATTTTGCGTCCGGAGCATAATTCTATCGGCTATGTTGGTAATTTTTATCTAGGCATTCAGAATAGAAGAACTGATCCATTGATTTACGAAGTAATGAATACTACTAATAATGGTTTAATACATACAACACCTTTAGATTCCAATCATATTATTACTCCAACTCCAATTCCAACTTCTTTACTTGACGATCCACAATTAGATTCAGCCAAGTTAAGATTCATTCCTACTGCTGAATTTGAAGATTCTTGCAATATCGGCACTCGGCAAAGCTATTATCAAGACTACTATTGGAAACGATTGGGATGCAGGCTGATAGAAATTCCTTTGGCTAATCATTTCGGACGTATGCCCGACACTCTTCCGCCACAATCCATGGTTAGTTGCTTTGCCGTAAGAATTAAAGAAGTATTGGCTACGGACAATGAATTCAATGATACCCTAAATCCTCGTTGGCGTTCAAAAGCATATTGCGACTTGCCAAATCTTTATATTTCTCGATTCACTACTCCGCCGATAATAAAAGTAAAAATGCTGCCCGGCGAAGGGAAATTACTAAAAATAATGAAAGAGTTTATCCCAGAAAGTAAATCACCAGATGGCGATTGCCTCGGACCAAGAGCCATTGTAATTAGATTTGATATGTTGAGGTCGTTCGACGATTCAGTAGAATACGGAATAACTTTAACAAATTATACTAACATAGCATTCAATCAATTGGTCATGATTTTACAAGACATTCAAAATAACACATTAAATATTGAGCCTGCCGATGGAATCGAAGTAGCTGGCTATCAAGACAGTATAAAAATATTACCGAACAGCCAAGCTGTATTTATGCGTGATTTACTTCCGAATTCTCAAATGAATTTAGGTCGCGTCGTGTGCAATAAATTGTCATTGGGATCATTCAATTATCGTTTTGAAATAATGGCGAGAGACCAAACAATGTGCGATAATCAATACGAAGCTATTGTAAATAATTTTCAACGCAAATCCGTAGAAAGTTTCGATACACCAGTTTCTAAGATTAGCATCGTGCCGAATCCGGCTAAAGAAAAAGCCGAATTGAACTTTACTATCGCCGAATCCGGCAACGCAGAAATTATGATAGTCGATATTTTGGGCAATCAAATGCTGAAAATTACGGACTACACAGCTTTCTCCGGCTCGAACAGCTTAAGCATTGACTTATCAAATTATCCTGTCGGCATGTAAAACGTATTAGTCAAAACTTCCGTCGGCGTTACTTCCCAAAAATTTAGCGTAATGCGATAATAATTTTCCTTCAAATATCTTTTTACTTCCATCCCATTATTTTTTTACACGTCCTTGATTTCTTCTTCAGTGAATTCATTTAATTGATAGACCAATCGAACTATTTTCTTGTCTGTGAAGTTTATACGAGCTTTCAGCTGCTCTTTCTGCTCCATTCTTACTCTATTCGATTTGCTTGACTGGAAGATTATGGCGAAAATAGATAAATCAAACTGCCAAACATGCTTGGCTGTCGCAGATTTGAGATTAGTCCATCGACAATCTTTCGAACAAGCCGAGAATTTTAAGAAATATCGGAATGAATAGCCTAAAATAATAGCTTATTCATTCCCAAATATCTGACGAGTTGAGTTCGATAGCGAAAAGCGGAACGCAGTTTTAATTTCGTTCGGAATTCTATTCTATTTCGCCTTTCGTATCACGAAAGTTAATCCGAATAATAGAGCTTAACTCGATACTCGGCATCAATATATGCCGAAGTGCAGTAAGTTAATGGAAAATTGCGATAGAATATCGGCTCAACAAGGGGCAATCGGATGAAAATCAAGATAATCAAGCGTAATAAAGCCCGAAATGCAGGCAAAAGCTAGGCGAAAAATGCCGATTTCTGGGCGTTCTGCGAGAATTCTCCGAAAAATGCCTAATAAAATGTCAAGGAAAGTTAGTTTTTGTT
>CAZIIZ010000373.1:0-3952 GCA_964539225.1 uncultured Hyphomicrobiales bacterium
GAAGGCGTAATTATGATGAATCCGCCGTATGGAGAGCGTTTGGTGCAAGACGATATTGAAACATTATATAAAGAAATTGGCGATTGCTTGAAGCTGAATTTCGACGGATGGACTGCTTGGATGATTTCTAGCAATAGGTCTGCTTTGAAAGCTGTAGGCCTACGTACTTCTAAGAAATTGACTTTATTCAATGGACCTTTGGAATGTAAATATCAACGATACGATTTGTATCGTGGGTCGAGGAAATCCAAACATTTGAACGATCCCGATTATAAACCGAGCGAAGTTCGTGCACGTCCTCAAGTTGACGAAGCTGATAAGAAGAAAAAGTTTATTACTTTGGGTTAGTTAGCAAACTATTTTTTTAGTGAAATAAATTGGATGCGAATATGAGAAAAGTATTATTTGTAATTATTCTGACAGCGGTGTTTGGGATTAATTCTCGGATGACTACTGCAATTGCTCAAACTAATACACTAGTAGAGAAAACTGCTGTAGTAATTGATAATGACGATTATTCAGGTCATTATTATTCTAATGAGGAGAATGGATGTAAAATTGAAATTATAATTACCAAGGCGAAGTCCGGATATAATTATACTATCAAAGGAAATTTTATCAATTTATCCGGCAAAGCAGAAATTACTAACGGTGAGGCAGAATCGTATATTAATTTTAAAGCTAAAAAGAAGAGCAAACAATCTCATAATATCGAAGGCTTGCTAACGAGCGATTCAATTACAATTCAGAACTATGGCAATGCTATGAATAATTATATTCATTTCAAATCATGCGATTCGAAGTATCTCGTTTTCGTGAAGAAATAATATCTTCATATTTGTCTTTATTTAATAAGCTCCTTTTCCTATTCAACAATTTGAATAAGAAGAGGAGTTTCAGTTTTATATAATCTAAAGTACCATTAAGCCGGAATAGTTTGTAATGACTTTACAATAGAGATAAGCAATTGATTGATTTTCTCGGGTTCTTTGAAAAATTCCATTACAATTGGATCAATTTTAATATATCCATTGGCATTTGCTTTAGCTTTTGCATATTTGCCTCGTTCTCCAATGCTGAAGTCATATTCTGGCAACATATCGTCGTCTATATTGTTCATATTTTTAGTCTTCATATAATATTCTTTCATTTCTTGTTGCTAATCTAGCACTAATAATTCTTATACTAGAAAAACTATCGGTATGCGAAACTACTAATAATCGATTTTGAATAGACAGTCCAATTGTAATAAATCGCATTTCGAACATTGAATGCAATGGGTCGTCAATTGTGATTGAAAGAAAATCATCAAAAATTGTTTCAACTTCTTCAAATTTGACTTTATGTTTAGAATAATTTGACTTTGCCTTATTTCTATCCCATTCAAATATCATATAGTGTCCAATATAATATCTAAGTATTTAGCTTTAAACGATAATCGATAAAATATATTGGAATTTTATATTCAATTGTTTGAATTGAATGAGGAGTTTAGGATTATGGAAAAGCTATTTGCAATAATAGAATTCATTCTCCGGTTGTTCTTTATTTCCATATTCTTCAATCTTCTTTTCCATAAATGCTTTGCCTTTTACTAAATCTCCAGTTAATGATATTGCTTTTTTAGTACAATTGCTAATGCAATTTAAGCAGTGAACACAAGAAGAAATCTCGGATTGTTTGATATTATTGCCATCAAAAAATAAATGATTCACCGGACACGTATTTACGCACTTTCTGCAATTAGTACATTTTGATTTATCAATGGCAATATTAGGATAAATTTTCTTGTGCCAAAAGTTTTCTCTTAATATCATTGCTTTAATCTTATCGCCTAAGCTCATTATAGTAGTTGATTGCGAACCATTATTCTTGTTATATTTGCCTGTTTTCATCGCTGTAATCATATTATCAATAGTTGAACAATTCTCGAAATCAATTTTGTCGGAATTATATTCCTTATCCATAAAAGCACGAGTCATTCGGTGTGATGCTGCTATTTTTAGTTTGCCGATTATTATTCTATTTCTTTTCTCTAAAAGTTTTGTCGCTTCTGCTAATGCTAATCCTGAAGTTATTCCTCCATATGAAATAAAAGGAATTACATCCTTGCTCCAAATTGCATTAGGCAAGGGTAGATTCTTGATTAGATTTATTACATGATATTGCAGATGATGAGCATAGACTGGACTGCCGATAAGCAATAAATCGTGAGGCTCGATATTATCTTCCAAATATTGACGAATATTGCCGTCTCTGAAGATTAATTCCTCGCCGCTTATGTTCAAAAGTTGCACTTTATCGCCAAAATTCTCAAACTTATGCTGAATGCTTTCTGCAATTTTTAATGTATTGCCCGATGGACTGAATACTATAATTGAAATTTTCATTAAAATACCTATAAATTAATTATTAAAAAAGAACATACGTTCTGTTATGGAGTAAAAAAATTAATAAAATCTACTGATTCCTGTCAAATGATAAGCTACTAATAATTTTATATTACTTAGTAGTTCTTGATTGCTTTTTGAATTAATTGTTAATTGTACAATTCCTCGAAAGAAATTTTCTGTAATTAGGGTAACTAATGCAGTATCCAAATGAATAGCTTTTGCACTTTGTAAAATATGATTTGTTAATATTTCAACTACTTCGAAAAAAAAATGTTCATATTTTGTGCCTTGGGATTTATCCATTAATAGAATAAAACAGTTCTTATTACTTACTATACTATGGTATAATGAGGAACTGATATTAGTACCAGCATCTAAAACAGAGTCTTGAGTATCTGAATGATTAACAAATTTACTCAAACCTATTTTATAATTTATATAATAATCAGAAACAATAGTCTCGAAAATGTCTTCTTTGTTCTTGAAGTACTTATATAAATTACTTACGCTTATGCTTACTAATTTCGCAATATCACGAGTAGAAGTATTTATATATCCAAATTCTAAGAATTTTATCTCGGCAATTTGAAGAATTTTATTTCTTATTTCATCTTTTAATACTTGCATCTTATATTCTTATTTTGTTGTTTTATTATAAGGGAACACCTGTTCTATATTGCGTAATACAAAAATACGGAATTTTTAATAATAAGCAAGGAAAAATTTAAAAATTCAGAAAAAAATAATTATTTTATCAAATTATCCTCCAATTTCAAAACTCTTTCTATTGCGATAAATTATATTTTTATCTGCATCAATGATATTAACTGCTAAAGGCATTTCGTCAATTAATCCTACTAATCTGTCCAAAGTAGAATTGAAACCAATAATTATGTCTTTAAAGTCTCCTTGATGAGTGCTTGCGTCAGCTCTGTACGTTAATTGACCTTTTATTGCGGCTTGGAAAGTGTTTTCGGTATCACGAATTAATTTATTGATAGCAATAATACAAATATTTAGAGAATTCTTGATTTCGTCGAATTCACCGTTTTGGTTTTGCTCAATAATATTTGGGATTCTGCCCTGGCTAATTTGCTTGAAATATTCGGCTGATTCGCGGAGCGGATAGACTATGCCATCGACTACTGAATTAACATTATCTATCAGTTGGCTATATGTGCCGGAAAGTCCGTCAGCAGTCGCTCTGTGGCTTAGATTGCCTTGATCGATATTGCTGTGCATCGTCAAAATCTCATTTTGCATTTTAGATATCGAATGAATCACAAAATTGAAAGAATCGCCGAGTTTTTTTATTTCGTCTTGTGATGTGGAAGCTACTAATTCGCTCAAATCACCTAAAGCTACTTTATTCGCAATGTTTGTCAAAGCTACGATCGGTTTGCTGATTCTGTGGGCGAAATAATAATTTAGAGCTACGCCGCAAATACCAATTAATAAAGCAATTGCAATTAATTTAATTGCTAATATGTTCGCAGCAGAATTAATATATTCCATAGGAACTTGAATGTTAACCATCCAAGGCGTATCTGTTTTAGATC
>CAZIIZ010000374.1:0-3942 GCA_964539225.1 uncultured Hyphomicrobiales bacterium
GCTGAAATCTCTCCAATTTACCAGCCTGATGGAATTGCATCAATGGATAAAATTGATCCAATTATTGAAAACTCGATTGAAACGGGCAATCATATATTTGAGTGGGTGCATCGTACTTTTAATGGTGAAAATATTTGGATAGAAGTATCAGTTTCGTCGATGATTTTCAACAAGCGTCAAGCCCTATTCGTGGCTTGGAGGGATATTCGAGAACGTAAAATAGCAGATGCTGAGTTAGCAATGCTCAACGATCAACTCCGTATTTCAAATGAAGCAATTGAGACGAATTTGTATCAGAAAAACGCTTTAATTGAGGAGCTTACTGCTACTCAATTTGAATTGGAGCAAATTAACTCCGAGAAAGATAAGCTCTTCTCAATCATTGCCCACGATTTGAAAAATCCGTTCGTAGCATTAATTAATAGTGCTGATTTGCTTTTAGAGAATTTCAATATACTCGAAGACTCTAAAAAAATGTATATGATACAAGGGATGAAAGATGCCTCACAGGCTACGTATTCATTGCTCGAAAACTTATTGCAATGGTCGCGAGCACAGCGAGGACTAATACAATTCGAACCTGAGGAATTTAATTTATTTATCGTTGTTCACAGCTCTAGTGATTCACTTAATCTATTGTTTGAACACAAAAGAATTACTTTTATCAATAGCGTCCCGCTCGGTTTTTATATCGAAGCTGATAAGAATTTAATTACTACTATTATTAGGAATCTTGTGTCGAATGCTATTAAATTCACTCCCGAATACGGTACTATTGAAATTCGTATGGACGAAACAGATGAAGAATATATAATTTCAATTATAGATTCTGGAGTGGGTATGGATCTATACACAATAACCAAATTATTTGATATAAACACACATATTTCGACTCGCGGGACTTCGGGCGAAAAAGGGACAGGTTTAGGATTGTTGCTTTGCAAGGATTTAGTGGAGATGCACGGTGGCAAAATATGGGCAAAAAGCGAACTTGGCAAAGGAAGTATATTCTGTTTTTCACTAGTAAAGAAACAGCAATAATGTTAAAAAAGAGTGTTCTAATTATCTTACATAAATAGGTGTTTTATGAATTGGCAGGAATTATCAAAGGAAGAACTAATAAACGAGATTAATGCTCTAGAAATCAAGAATCTCGAAATCACAAAACATTATGAATCCATAATTCATGATCAAAAGATTGCGAGCAAGGAGCGTTCAAGACTAGAGAACATTATTGACTCACTACCATATTCTATAATTGTAACCGATTTAGACGCTAAACTGATATATTTGAATAAAACAGCCAAATCTGTACATAAGTTAAAATTAGGTGATTCAATCGGATCAAAATTATATGATTTATTTGCTTTGAAAAACAATGAAGAAAATTTATTAGAAATGCTTAATCAGATGGATTTGGGTCAAAAATGGGAAGCAGGGTTTTACATCAAGGACAAAATCAATAAATCATTATCTGAATTTATCTATGAATTACCAATGCTCGACGAAAATGGTTATCCTTCGGGGATAATTGGTATCTCGGCAGACGTTACTAATTGTAATAAGCTCACTGAGGAATGGGCAAGGCTTTATAATAGCACTAATATCCGCAATCACAATGCAATGATAGTAACCAACTCTCAGGGGCTGATTGAATATGCTAATCCTCAGTTTTGCGATATTTGTAGATATTCCAAACAAGAGCTAATTAGTATCGAAGAGAATTATTGGTTATCAGCACAGGTAAATGAAGGGGATTCAAATAAATTATGGAAGACTATTAATTCAGGTAATATTTGGCAGGGCGAGATACGCAATATTACAAAAGATGGCACCTCGTATTGGATAGAAATTTCGATTTCATCAATAAAAAATAGTTTAGGCATCATTGCTCATTTCGTAGGGATATGCAATAATATTACTGAACGTAAATTGATTGAAAAACAAATATTTGAGAATGAACTACGCTACCAAACTTTATTTGAAATTTCGCCAGTTGGAATATTCAGAACTGATAAAAATGGAGCAACAATCTATATTAACGATAGTTATACTGAGATTACAGGATTAGATTTCGAGAAAGCATCCGGCGAAACATGGATTGATGCTGTGCATCCCGACGATCGCAACAGATTAGAAAAGACTTGGATAGAGAGCTATAATCAACTAAGTACATCCAGAATTGAATATCGTTTTGTGCATCAAGGCAATAAAGAAGTGTGGGTGTTCGGTCAGGCAACTCCTGTAATTAGTTCGGAAAACGAATTTTTAGGATTTGTAGGCACTCTTACAAATATTACAGACAATAAAATGGCATTGCTGAAAATTCAAGAATCTGAAAAAAAATACAGATTGCTATTCAATACAATGCTCGATGGATATGCTCAAACAGATAATTCAGGCAATATAATAATAACGAATAAAGCATTCCAGGAATTATTAGGTTACAGCGAAGAAGAATTGATAAAATTGACTTGTTGGGATATTACTCCGAGTAAATGGCATCAGAAAGAACAAGATATTCTTGACAATCAAGTATTAACTACAGGATTCTCTAATATTTATGAAAAACAATATATTAGGAAAGATGGTGTTATTTTCCCTGTAGAGCTTAGAACATATTGCATAAGAAATACTAATGATAGTGTCGAAGGATATTGGGCGATAGTACGCGATATTTCTGAAAGAAAACGAGTTTTAAGGAAATTAAAATTTAGGAATAAACAGTTAAAAATATCAAATTCCGAAAAAGATAAATTCTTTTCGATTTTGGCTCACGATTTGAAAAATCCGTTTAATGGATTTCTAAATATGACCAAATTAATTGTTGAAGAATTTGACGATATGGAATTAGTAGAAATCTATGAATTCATCTTGTCTATGAAAAAAGGAGCTGATAATCTATATAAATTATTAGAAAATCTATTAGAATGGTCAAATATTAAAAGAGGTGGGATGGAATATGCACCAACTATCCACCCAATTCGTACATTAGTTTCCCAAAATATTGAATTGTTACTGAGCAGTGCACAACAAAAGAGTATAGATATCATCGCAGATATACCTGAAAATTTATTGCTGTATGTTGATATTCAAATGATAAATTCTGTTATGCGTAATCTAATTTCTAATGCTATCAAATTCACTCCGAAAGGCGGTATTATCGAAGTAGGGTCGAGTGTCGAGTCTCAAGATTCTAATAGTTGTATGATATACATAAAAGACAATGGAATTGGAATGTCTCCGTTAATCCAAAATAATCTATTCGCTATTAATGAAAAAAATACTCGATTAGGCACAGAAGGAGAATCAAGTACTGGATTAGGATTGTTACTATGCAAAGAATTTATTAATAAACATAATGGGAAGATTTGGGTAAAATCTGAAGTCGGAGTGGGCAGTACTTTTTATATTACATTGCCGATGAATTAATTCAAATCAGAATAAATTGAAATAAACTTAGAGGGCTTATGGGTATCAATGATTTACAATCTGAAAATAATGCTAAATCTGTAAAATTACCAAAAAGATTGCAGATTTATAAGAATATGAAATATTTGTCTCAAATGAAAGCTCATTTCTTTTATAAAGTTGGGATTGCTTTTTCTCTGTCGTTGATTATATTGATTTTAAGTACTTATTATGTACAAGGTGAATATTTTACCAAAAGCGATTCATTTGTATTGATTTTGGAAATTGTGTGCTTTATACTTTCGCTTTTCTCAACGTATTGGATAACCAAAGGTAATCTCAATCTGCCTATACATTATCTATTGATAATATCATTTGTCTCTATTTGGGTTACTATATTTTATGAAAGCAATTTAGTAGTTGCCAGACTTGATTCAATAGCCTTTACATTCGCAATATTATCTCTTACGCCGCTATTAGCTGACAAGAAGAGAACATATATCGGAGTATATTTTCTTGCCAATATCATTC
>CAZIIZ010000375.1:0-3938 GCA_964539225.1 uncultured Hyphomicrobiales bacterium
ACATTATCCCAAATTATCTTTTCTCCGCCTAATCCCCAAAATATTGCAAATCCCGATTTTCGTCATCGGATTGCCATCAAATGCCGAGTATGGGCTTTGCCAAAGTGTCCGGTCGCCACCATCGGGCTAAGAATAATCAAAAGTAATTAAGCATTATTTATCAACTCTTAAAGAATCTGGTACGTTTAGAATTTTCATTGCTTTTAAGTATTCCGAACGTATGTATGGTCCATATTCTTTTATTGGAGTTTTCTGAATAATAAAATAATAATAATAATATACAGTTGGATTTGACATATTTTTTAAATTGGGTATGGAATCTAAGTATTTGCTCATTTTATCATCTGTATGATACAAACTATAAAGAGTACTATCACGGAACTTGCCTGTATTTCCTTTGCATAGAGTTATAAATTGTATATTTCTTTTTACATTTAGAATCGGATAAATTAATAATTTTACTGAATCTGGATAATGTAATTCTAATTCCATTCGGTCAGAATATTCAAGTTTGAAACCGCCACCAAGGTCGTTATAATCAGGACCTTGACCACATGAGATAAGAATTAGAAACAAAAATAGATATATTATTTTCATAGAATTACTACTTTCTTTTAGTCTTTTTACTCTAAAGCCGTTTACAAATATATAAAACTGCGTTGCCTATGCTGGAAGATTGGGCTTGTTGTCAGATGTCCTACATCTGGCAGATGTAGGACATCTAAACGTATTCTATTACTAAGGTTCAACTGCGTAGCTATCTAATGCTTTTCGGTTTACTCTATCTCTAAATGCATATTTGCGGATTTCACGCTGTGGGTAACTGCTCCGGTAGAAATAGCGTCCACACCGGTTTTTACGTATTCAGGTAAATTCTCAAGATTGATTCCGCCCGATGCTTCCACGAATACATCATTGCCCGAATCGAAACTGCGAATAAATTCGATAGCTTTGATTAATGTTTCCGGCGACATATTGTCCAACAGCAAACCATCAACGCCTACGGTCAGAGCTTCGGTAATTTCCTCGAAATTCTCAACTTCTACTTCTATCGGCAGATTGTAATTTTTAGCCTTGATTTTATTTACGGCATTTGTAATACTTCCGGCTGCTTTGATATGATTATCCTTTATCAAAATGCCGGAACTCAAATCAAATCTATGATTCTGACCACCGCCAACGGCAACTGAATACTTCTCGAATATGCGTAATCCAGGAGTAGTTTTGCGAGTGTCGAGTATGCGAACGCCGTACGGTTCGGCAATTACTACGAATCGTTTTGTCATCGAAGCCGTTGCAGACATTCTCTGAATCAAGTTCAAGATAATTCTCTCTCTCGACAATATCAATCCGGTCGGTCCGGTTACTTTGGCAAAGATTTCGCCATCTTTGATGTATTCGCCGTCTTTTTTCAAAACTTCTACTTTGCATTTATCAGTAAAGAAATGAGGGATAAGCATTCCGCCCGATAATATCAAATTCTCTTGAGCTTGGAAATATGCAGTGCTAACGCTGCTTGAATCTGCAAAAATCGCACCCGAAGTGTAATCGCCTTTCGGCAAATCTTCTTCGATAAACTCGAGAATTTTCTGACTAATTACTTCGCTTGGGATAGTTAATATTTGTTCGTATTTTATCATTTGCTTAACTCCAACATTCTTTCTAATGGTTTTAATGCTTTCAATCTAAGATCTTCGTCCAATTCGATTCTCGGTTCTAAGTTCTCTAAAGCCGCAATCATTTTGTCGATAGTATTTAATTTCATATATGGGCAATTATTGCACGAGCAACCGTCTAAACCCGCAATTGTATGGAATTCTTTATCTGGTGCATTTTTCTTTAATTGGTGCATAATGCCGGGTTCGGTCAGGATAATGAATTCTTTGGAATCGCATTTTGTGGCGAAGTTTAGAATTCCGGTAGTCGAGCCGATATAATCCGCATAGCCGAGTAAATGCTCGGGGCATTCAGGATGAGCCAACACCAAAGCGAACGGATTCGCCTGCATTGTGTCGATTAATGATTGCTCCGAGAATAGTTCATGCACTTGGCAACTGCCATCCCAAAGCTCCATCTTGCGATTTAATTTCTTGCTCAAATACGAGCCAAGATGTTTGTCGGGAGCAAAGCAAATTTCTGTGCCTTCGGGTACGGAATTCACTATCTTCTCCGCATTGGACGAAGTGCAGATAATATCCGACATCGCCTTTACTTGAGTAGAGCAATTAATATACGAAATCACCGTATGATTCGGATGAGCTTCTCGCCACTTGCGGAATTCTGCTTCGGGAGCGGCATCAGCCAATGAGCATCCGGCTTCTAAATCCGGCAATAATACAATCTTATCGGGATTCAAAATCTTAGCGGTTTCTGCCATGAAATGCACACCGCAGAATAGTATCACGTCGGCAGTAGTTTCCTTAGCGGCTTGAGCCAAAGCCAATGAATCGCCGAGAAAGTCGGCTACTTCTTGGATTTCGCCCTCTGTATAATAATGAGCTAAAATTACGGCATTCCGCTCTTTGCGTAATTTATTCAATTTTTCAATTTTATCTTGCATCGTTTTTTATAATGTTTATTATAATATTTATGTTATTAAAAAACAGATTGACGAGTAGGCAAGTGTTTTGTTTTTTTTCGATTGATTATTAGTCCCCAACTCATCCGATGCCTATCAGTCATCGGATGAGTAAAATTCTGAACCATTGATTCAGTAGATTTATTGGATGAAGATGATTAAAAAGAAGAAAAATTTAAAAAATCATCTTAATTATAATAATCTGATAAATCAGCGGTTCAGACGATTTTAGACCAACAAACCTGAGATTGATTCCACCTCCGAAGTGGAGTCAATTTTGAACCTAAAGCTCCCAACTCATCCGATTACTGGCAGTCATCGGATGAGTAAAGAGTCTGATTATTCAGATATTTTTCGTAATTTAGTGTAACCCTTTTCGGTTATGAAGTGTATTAGTAATAACACGATAATTAATTTTGAAAGCTATGATAATGAAAAAGAATGCTGTTAATTTTATGATGATATTTCTTGCAATAATCGTGAACATAATCGCAATTAATGCTCAAACAAAATCGCCAACCGTGGAAGTCGTTGATGAAAATAATAACAAGCAAAATCTGATATTAAAAAAATTAGATATTGAAATAAAAGTCGTTGGCAATCTCGCTGTTACCACGATGGATATGACATTCACCAATGACTTTCCAAAAAACTCCAGAGCCTTAGAAGGAACGTTGATATTCCCACTTGCAGAAGGGCAAAGCGTGAACCGATTAGCGATGGACTTCAATGGAATTATGCGAGAAGGCGTAATAGTTGAGAAAGAAAAGGGTCGAGTAGTATTTGAAGAAATCGAAAGACGTGGCGTTGACCCGGCTTTATTAGAAATGACGACATCGAACAATTACAAATTGCGTATATTTCCTATAAATCCCGGCAAAGAACGCAGAATAATCATCGCTTACGAAGAAATCTTGAAATCGAATGGCGACGGAATGACTTATAATCTGCCATTAGAATTTGAGAAAGGAATAAAAGAGTTCAAACTTCGGGCAAATGTGTTCAATGAAGTTCAGCCTATCATCATTGGTAAAACAAAATTTGAGAAGGATGATAATTCATACAATTTAGAATATGAATACTCGGATTATAAAGCTAAAGAAATGTTCAGTTTCTCGATTCCAACGCCTGAAAATGCGAAATCAATTCTATGCGAAATGATTGATGGCGAAAGATTTTTCGTTGTGAATCAATCAATTGAAATTCCAAAAGCCGATAAGCTAACTGCAAATAAAATAACGATTCTGTGGGACTGTTCGCATTCATCGAATAAACGAAATATCGCAAAAGAAATCGAATTACTTAGAGAATATTTCAAAGCGAATCCTAAATGCACTGTTGAATTCATTACTTTCAATTA
>CAZIIZ010000376.1:0-3909 GCA_964539225.1 uncultured Hyphomicrobiales bacterium
TCCTTGCGTTCATCCTCGTCGAAATCGGAATATTTATCGTAGAGTAAAGCTGATATTTCCTTAAAACTGCCTAAAGGATTTTTTAAATCGTGAGCAATTATGGAGAAAAACTTATCTTTGGTAGAATTACTGATTTCTAATTGATTTGTTTTATCTTGAATTTGTTTTTCAATTTCTTTACGTTTTTGAATATTTCTGGAAAGCCCTATAATATTTACATTATTAGTATCCGAATCAGAAATCAGCTTTAAAGTTACTTCTGCCCATACTACTGAACCGTCTTTACAGTTTTGCTGCAATTCATATACTTTAGTATCGTCAGAACTATCCATATTCAAATATTTTTCTACTCTGTTAGGAATAATTGATTTCATAATATCAATTGAATCCGATGTCAAAGATTCTTCAAGTGTATGAGCTAAAGTTTCTTCAACAGTAAATCCAGTAAAAATCTCAATAGATGGACTTACATAGCTCAATCTATTACTTTTCAAATCTAACACCCAAATCACATCCGAAATATTATCAGCCAACAATTTGTATTTTTTCCGACTTTCATTAATTGCGATTTCAGCTTGCTTACGCGATGATATATCTCTAAGCAAACCGCTAACCCCTTTATAGACACCATTACTATCCAAAATTAAACGAGCAGATAGAGAAGTCTGTACAGCCATTCCTGATTTAATTGATAGTTCTACTTCATAATCGTTTACAAATCCATATTTTAACATTCTATCCATAAAAACAGTTCTATCTTCAGGATTTGGATAGAATTCTGAAGCATTTATTCCGATTACTTCATCTTGCTTCCAACCGGTAAATCTTTGAATATTTGGAGACACAATTTGGATAATCCCAAATTCATCTGTCTGATAATACAAATCTTCGATACTTTCGAATATTAGTCTGAACTTTGATTCGCTTTCTTTTATACCATTTTCATTTTTTTTGCGAATAGATATATCACGCCAACTACCGAATAGTATTAATTTGCCCTTAGAAATAAGAGACGACAGCATCACTTCTACCCAAAACTCTTCTCCGTTTGATCGCTGATGCACCCACTCGAAATTGCTTTTACCTTCGATTTCTGCTTCAACAATATATTCAACTGCATTTTCACTTGATAGCTTCCCATTAGGTTGATATTTAGGCGAAAAGCACCCCGGCGATTTCCCTATAATTTGCGATTTACTCGTATTAAGCATTCTCGTTACTGACTGATTGCACTCAGTAATCAAGCTGTCTGAGATAATTATATAAGCATCAGGCGAATTTTCAAATAATACTCTATGTTTCTCTTCACTTTCTCTCAGCGAGTCTTCAATTAATTTTCTATTATTAATATCCTCAATATATCCTTCTATGTATAATAACTCATCATTATTATCATATACTCCATAACCTCTTTCCCATACCCATTTAGTATTGCCATCGGCTGTAATTATTTGATACTCGCCTTCGAATTGATTTTTAGCATTTAGAATATTTTGCCATTTTCTGTATAAGTATTCACGGAAAGATGGCATAATTAAATCATTATAAGCCAGAACACGATTATTAATCAGTTCGTCCGGAGAATATCCTGTAATACTTTTGCAAGGATTACTAAGGTAGAGCATACTCCATTTAGAATCATTTAAACATCTGAATACCATTCCCGGTAAATTAGAGATTATATTTGAAAGTTGCTGTTCATTGTTTTTTAAATTATATTCGGATAGTTTATATTCAGTAACATCAGTCATTAATACCGAAGCACCCGTAATTTCTCTTTGCTGATTGTATATCGGCGAATACTTATTTTCCCAAAATTTTCTATTTATAGAAATATCACCATACTGTTCAGTAATTGCCAACGACTTCCCCAAAAATACAGCATCGAAATTTTCTTTTGCTTTAATCCTGCCGTCATTATCATTAAAATTATCCAATATATTTTTGCCAAGTTCAATGTCTAAATTCCAAACTTGCTGCATCGCAATTTTATACGATTCTGAAAAATAAGTATAATTATAATTTTTATCAATCGAGAACAGAATAATATTTTCTGAACTTTCGATTATCGAATTCGCAAGACATAATTTATCTATATCAGCGAGCAATAACCTCTCTCTACTTTGAAGAATTACAATATCTTGAGCGTATTGCTCTTTTAATTTTATATAATCGGACTCTAATTTTTTATATTTCTCTAACGAAATATTTTCGCTAAATTGAATATCCTTCATAATCGCACTCCATGATAAAAACTTAAAGCTCCATACTCAGTCATTTTTATTATAATTTCGAATTTAAGATTTCTCTAATATTCACAAATAATCAATTCCCCTAATCCAAATCTACTGCAAATATATTAACATAAAATTTGCAGTATAAACAAGAAATAATATTACTATTTTGTAGTTATATCTTTTGAAACTTTGTAATTACAATATTAATATTCTTCTCTTAGTTTGTGTCGTACTTCTTTGTCAATCACAGAAAATATTACGTTAATAGTTTCTTTTTCGTTAGATTTCAAATGCCCAGGCACTCTTTGAACTTCAAAGTTCAATCTATCCATTAAGGAATAGAACTCTTTGTATAGCTCAGTATGCTGGTGGGGTTCATTGGTCGCAGAACTAATAAAATTCTTCTTCTCTAGTTTTTCTCTTCTTTCGGGCAATTCTGCTACACACTGAGAATCAGTAATCAAAATAATATGATAATTATCTATACTTTTCAGTTCGCTAATTAAATGGTTAAGTGCCGCTAAAGCAGTCTGAACTTCTAATTTAGTTGAAGATGTATCTTCGAACTCGAAATAATGCAGAGACTTCGCTACAGCCTGAATATTGACTTCTTCCGGTTTAATATCCAATATTGAAATATTCGCTACGTAATACGCACCGATACCTAAGTCTTTTTTGGGATTGGCACTTGCGTCAGTAAACACTAATAGATTATTCATTGTTTTCCCCTTCGGTATTTTCTAACAGAGTTATTTGGTCGTCATCGATAGAAATTATTCTTTTTTTGTAAAGTGTGCCAATTGCTTTCTTGTACGTCTTTTTGCTTTCGCCGAAAATCTCAAAAATCAAATGTGGATCGGATTTATCAGACACCTTAATCACTCCATTATGTTCTTTGATGATATCTAAGAATTTTTGCGATACAGAATCTATTTTTTCATAGCCTTGGAACTGAACGGATAAATCAATTTTCCCATCAGAACGTACTTTTTTGATATATCCTTTAAACTTCTGCCCTATTGATAAATCGCCAAGTAGTTCGTTATAATATAATACTCCGGTGTCGGTATTATTAATAATTGCTTTCAATCCTAAATCTGTTTCGCGATATATTAATAATTCAACTTCATCATTGCGTTCGAAAGTATGCTCAACCAAATCCAAGTATCGTTCTACTTTCGCAGTACCGGTAATTCTTCCGGTTTGCTTATCGATATAAACATAAACGACATAACTCTTGCCAACAATTAAACGCTCATTTTGTTCATTTATCGGGACTAGCAAATCTTTAAGCAAACCCCAATCCAAAAACGCACCAAATGGAGCATTCGCAATTACTTTTAAATAAGCAAATTCTCCTACTTGAGCATAAGGTATTTGGGTAGTTGCTATCGGTCTGTCTTCAGAATCGAAATACAAAAACACATTTATTGTGTCCCCAATTGCCAAATTTTTAGGAGCATATTTTTTAGGCAAAAGCACTTCTCCTAACTCTCCGGCATCTAAATAAAAGCCAAAATCTATGTGCTTAACGACAACTAACTCATTAAATTTACCAATTTCCGCCATAACGATTCCAATTCAATTCTAATAAATACTATATCTTATTTATTTCTTGACGTTATTCAATAATATTTGTTTTAATTATTTTTGTAAATAATTTTCAATACAA
>CAZIIZ010000377.1:0-931 GCA_964539225.1 uncultured Hyphomicrobiales bacterium
TTGCCGCGTAAATCTCCATCAAATCCGCCAACGGCAGCAATTGTACCGGTTACAAGTATATCATCCGCATTTACTGTTTGACCAGTAAAATCAGCATTAATTTTAGAACCGGCGATTTGGGCATCAGCTGCTACTTGAGCATCTCTAATAGAGCCATCAGCAATTGTTGTGCTAGGCATATCAGATTCAGCAGCTACTCCATTAACACCAATCCAAATTTTACCTGTAGCCAATGTTTTATTTAGCTTATTAGCAAGATCGGAAGTATTCGCTTTAGTAGCCATGGTTGTATTAGTAGCTTCAAGAGCAGAAACATCAGCTTTTAAAGCTAAATTAGCAGTTACATCAGCTGCATTGGCTTTTAGTGCTAAACCTGCATTAAGATCGGTAATATTAGCTTTTAAGGCTAAATCAGCTGTATTTGCTTTAGTAGCTAAGCCACTAGTTAAATCGCTAGTATTAGCTTTTAAAGCTAAATCAGCAGCTACATCAGTAGCATTGGCTTTTAGAGCTAAACCTGCATTAAGATCGGTAATATTAGCTTTTAAAGCTAAATCAGCTGTATTTGCTTTAGTAGCTAAGCCACTAGTTAAATCGCTAGTGTTAGCTTTACTACCAATTGTACCAATTGATGTTAATTGAGCATCAGTAACATAATTTTTATCTGTAGAGGCCGCAACGTCATTAGTGGTTAAAGTGATGTCGCCGATTCTTCCGGCAACTGATGTTACAGGAGCTTGTGCAGCTGCAACATTAACCCAACCTAAAGTACCTTGGCTATCTGTTACAGATAACACCTTGCCAGTATTAGTAGTGCCAGCAGCTGGTACGTGCTTATTACCATCAGTTGTTGGGTGAACATAATTTTCTAAAAGAGCTAATTTAGATTTTTCAGTAGTAGTATAGTCATTAGTAGAAAGACCTTTACCAG
>CAZIIZ010000377.1:1031-3905 GCA_964539225.1 uncultured Hyphomicrobiales bacterium
TTTCTTTAGGTTGCAAACCTGTTAAATCTTGATCGCCAGTATTAGTTCCGGTAATCGCAGCTAATTTAGTTTTTTCAGAAGTAGTATAGTCATTTGTAGAAAGACCTTTACCAGTTTCTTTAGGTTGCAAACCTGTTAAATCTTGATCGCCAGTATTAGTTCCGGTAATTGCTGCTAATTTAGTTTTTTCAGTAGTAGTATAGTCATTAGTAGAAAGACCTTTACCGGTTACTTTATCAACTTTATTAGCAAGAGTTGCATTAACGTCAGTTAAAGCCAATGAAACGCGAGCATCAGCCATTGCATCTGAATAAGCAGTTGCGTTTGGAGAGATACCAGCTAATTTTAATTTTTCAGCTGAGGTATAATCATTTGTAGATAGACCTTTACCAGCTTCTTTTGGTTGCAAACCGCTAATGTCTTGGTTAGCAGCATTAAAATTATAAACGATTTCACTTAAGCTTTTGAAATCTACTGTTCTATAACCAGTCAATGGTGGGTGTTCTACTTCAGTCTTCACCATTAAACCTGTAGCAAGACCGATACTTTCGAAAGTACCATAAGATGGATTTACTTCTACATTAGTTCCAGTTTGACCTAATTCATATTGTAGGAATCCGAAACTAGTAATCACTTGATTGCTATATGTTGCTTGATAAAGTGGAGTAGTAGCAGTTCTGCTAGCGTAAATCGAAACTCTAATTTTCACAAGAACAGTTTGTCCTGGAGTAGTCGGAACTATTAAACTTCCGTTCGTATTCGATGGGAAAACTGTGTGCCTAACTGTTCCTTCTAAAGCAACAGACTCAGCGGTCATAATTGCAGAAAGAGCAAGCGTGGCAAGTATTTTTGAATACTTCATTTATATACCTCTTTATTTATTTTTTATTTTTATTATTAATTTAGAATATACTTGAACAGTTCTTTAGTTAATAAATATTTTAGCAATATTACTGTTCGTTTCAATACCAAATTTTTCAATACAAATTCAATGATATTTACACTTAATACAAACCGGAAATGACGGTATATCAAGAGCGATATACCGTTCAATCCCAAGTTATCTATAAAATATAATATCCATTTTTTGAATTTATTATAATTTTATCCAATTTCCCGCTACGAATATATACATTCCTGCATCGCCTTGCATAATCGGATTTTGATTTACATTAGCACTTGCTGCAGGAGCAATAACAGTAACGTAAACTATACGACCTTCTTCAACAGCACTACCATTAGCATAAATAGTTGGGATTGTATAATCGCCACCTACACTAATAGTGAATAATGCAGTACCGGTTTCGAAATCAGCTGCAAATTTAGCATCGCTATCAATTACAGATGATTTCATAATCAATTTGCCTGCATTCAAAGTACCACTTACTACTACATCTTTAGCAGTAACTTTACCAGTTGCAGCAGTCAAAGTAATATTATTACCAACTGATACCACACCGCTTGCATCATTAATTGAGCCATTAACCAAATCGCCATTAGCATTAGTAGTAGGCACATTGTTGACAGTAGTTTTTACTGAAGGATCAGTTTCACTTGCCCATTTAGTACCACCAGTACCATTAGAAACTAGAATTTGATCAGCGGCAACGTTGTCAGAGCTAATATTAGCAACTTTAACGGCACCGGCTTGCAAATGTCTGTTAGCAATTTTGTTGTTCGCTATATAGACGTATGGGAAAGTTGAACCTTCCATATCGCCTAAAGCTGGACCAGCAGGTGCTGCAGAAAAATGAGTATAGCTACCTTTAGCGATTTTATCGCCAGGGATGCCATATTGAGGGATACCATCAGGATTCAAAGTCGGATTAGGATAAGTACCGCCTAAAATTCCGCCAGCTTTTAAAGCATCAGGAGTGAATTTTTCCCAAGTCAATACGCCGTTAACTACTGTCTTTGCAATATCGGCAGTATCAGCAATCGATGCAGTACCTGCTCGGAAAGCATAAGGATTAGAAGTTAAACGAGTTCTTGGCATTACTTCTCCGTTGTCTAAAACAACTTCAAGCCATAACTCTTCATTATTTTTAAAGAGATTAATATTAAATTCGCTTTGAGTGCCTAAATAGGTATTAAAAAAGCTATTTTTTACATCCACTGTATTAGTTTCGTTCCAAATAGAAGTACCACCATTTTCTTGGGTGTAGATTTTGTAAGTTATTGTCATTGCCTTGTTAATTACAGAGCCGTTAGCAGCTTTAATACTACCTTGGTAGCTAAGTAAATTTGGAGCTTTAGCGTCAGCAGAATTAGGATTGCCAGCGAAAGCACAAGCTAATAGACCGATTAGAAAAAGTTTCCTCATAATGGGTAACTCCTTAAAAAATTTATAAAATATTTTATTTTCAATTCAATTTTTTCGAATGCACTATCATCTAATTTATATATTTTTTCTAATGGTAATGCACAATTATCCTTGCCCACTTAATCGAGCAATAATTATCGAACGATTACCATTACATTTCTGCTAACAAAAGCTGAGAATGTCTCACCAGCTGATAATTGAGCCGGTCTAACACTCAATTCGCACATGTACGAACCAGAGCTTAAACTGTTGTTTGAATTATCAGTACCGTCCCACATTAAATCTGCAACGCCACCATTTTGATACCCATCAAACACATTCTTAACTAAATTACCTACTAAGTCAAATACTTTGATGGTTACATAAGCTGCATCAGGCAATTCGTAGTTAATTCGTGTAGAACTGTTGAAAGGATTCGGAAAATTATTCAAACGTGAGTCAAGCGAAACTTGCCCCTCGTTAACTGAAACTGTTCCATCTTCTATGATCCAAAATCCCTGCTTCATTGAATATTTACTATCAAATCTGTCTCCGATAACCGTTTGACCGAT
>CAZIIZ010000378.1:0-3891 GCA_964539225.1 uncultured Hyphomicrobiales bacterium
ATATTTACTATATAGTTCTAAGCTCATTAATACACCCTAATTCTTCTGATTGAACTTCCACAATACAAATTAAACAATTCCAACACTAATTCAAAGGAATAAATCGTTTTTAAAAAATATTTATATAAAACGATTTTAAGGAATTATTCGTCTCTGTTTATCGTTTGTTGGGTTTATTTGGCATTATTATTCCTTACAAACATTACTTATTAAATCTGAAATAATTTAATCTTTGATTATTATTTTATTTGAGATTATATTTGCATATACTTGTTTCACTTATTTGGAATTGAGCAACATTAGCAACGATAAAACCATATCGATAAACGAAAATAGCTACATTCAGCAATTGGAAATGTCCGTTGAGCTTTTGCAAAGGGAAATAGAGCATTTGCGTTCGAAGCAAAAGCCTAAGTCACGCCGCTTGAAATCCGGTGTAGTCGAGTCTGCTTTTGCCAACTTGTTCTCAGCAGTTACTTCTGAACAGGATGTATTGTTGCTATATATTGAGCATATAATAAAAGATATATTTGTCTATGAAACAGATTTATTTATCTATGATTCGACTCATAAATTATTATCTGCGACTGCGAATCAGTCTGCCGAAAAGTTAGAAATTTACATCCGACACTACGAAGAAAGCGGAATCTGCGATTGGATCTCAGAGAAAAAGCTCGCAGGACTAATTCCAAATTTAGACGACGCAAGCGGTGAATTCTCAAACGCCTCATTTCTATTGGTACCGCTTCTTTTACGTGATTCAGTGATCGGATTCGCTGTGTCTCGCACTAATCTTTCGCCTTTAGAATTAGACGAATCACAGTTATCAAGTATAACTGAGCAGGCGTACTATGTAGCTTTGGCTTTAGACAATATTAAAAGTAAAGCCGAAATACAGAAAATGAATGCAAGACTTCAGACATTTAGCCAACATTTGACATCGCCTAAGGAAGCCGATTCCATCAGCGAAATCACAAATTCCATTTCCGAGGAAATCTCTAATTCAGTTAAGATAATCCAAGCCAATATTTCATTAATAGAAAATGGAGTAGGCGATTATTTGCAAAGATTAGGTACTATCAAACAACAAGTAGAATTAGTGAATCTCTTGAATTCAAAATTACTATTTATTTCCGGTTCTATCCACGAAAACACTTCCGAGATATTCTCATTTACGGCTGTAGTCGAAGATATACTTTTATTTTCTAACTCTCAATTGCAAAGAGACGGCATCACTATCCACAAACAATTTGAGACAAATGAGATATTAATTCAAGGATCCAAATCTAAATTAGAACAAGCTCTCTTGAACGTAATTTTATTCTCTCGGGACAAATTAGAAGAAGGTGGGAAAATTGAGATTAGTTTGTTTAGTTCTCGCAACAACAAAGCAAACTTAATGATTAGCGATAACAGCATAGGACTGAATCCTTCGGAAGAAGCTACAGTCTTCGAACATTATTTAGTTAACCCTGATAAATCAGAATCAATCACCGGACTACATTTAGCCAATTCGATAATTACTAATTACGATGGTAAGCTCGAAGTCGTTTCCGAATTCGGGAAAGGAATCACTTATAAAATTGCTTTGCCATTATATAAATCAAAGAAAAAATAATTCTATGAAGAACAAATTTGTATGTTTAACTTTCATAATGCTATTTAGCATTTATAATATCAACGCACAAGGAGTTGCGAATACTCTGAATGCTGAGAATACTATAAATACACAAAATGAAGAAAACACATCAAAATCTCGTAGTGTTATTAATGGAATTAAAGTTGCCCCGCTCAATCGTGCTTTAATTACTATTACTGGTCAAATTACTCACTTTAGTTCAGAATTAAGTACCGACAAGCAAAATATTTCTCTGAATCTCTACAAAACCAAAATTGGAAATACGCAATTTCCAATTACATCGAATGGAATTATTAGCCATATTAGTGCTTCATCTCAGAATTCAGACTTAACTAAACTGCAATTTCAGCTTACTGATAAGCGTGGGTATTCTGCTTTCTATCTTCCTATGTCTAATTCAATCTGCATAGAGGTTTTCGATTGGGCTAAACTAAGTCAATCCGAAGATAGTTATAGAAGTGCATTATTAGCATTAGAAGAAGGGATTTATTCATCTGCTAAAGATTATTTAATCCAATCCGCAAGCAAAGAACTACCCAATTCAGCCGCTATGCTTGGTTTGATTTATATGATGGAAGGAAATATTCCAGAGGCATTGAAATACTTACACTTAGCCTCTGAAAACAATACCAATATTCCTGACGCATATTCGGCTCTTGCACAGTATTATACTCAGCAAGGCGATACGAAAAAAGCTGCCGGATATAAAAATTTATATACTGAATTCTCAGGATTAAAGTCATACCTACCGATTCAAATCGGGGCTTTAAAACCTGAAAATATTAATCAAAACGATTCATTGTCGTTCCTAAGCTATGGAGTGATTAATAATTCGGAAAATTTACGAACAGATACTAATCGCACTGCTGATTCGAACGCAGCGAAAGCTCAACGCCCGAAAGCTACTACAACGAATTCCAAAACCGAAACAAGTATGATTACGAATATCTTGGATTGGATTTCTCCAACCGTGTTTTATGTAATATTTGGATTAGTATTATTTATCATTATGCTATTTTCTACATATATGAAATGGCGAAAAAAACAAATTGAGCTAATAAATCAATTTAATACTAAGCCGCAGAATAGTAATGTAGCGAGAGCTTCCAAATTTGATAGCGAACTTCAGAAAGCTGAAATAAGTCCAGCCAAACCTAAAATTCATTCTGCAATAAATAAGTATATGGCTAACGAGATTAATCAATCTCCAAAAACTACAAAAAAAACAAATCAATTCGCAGATACTTATGCCGAAAATTCCGGTCAAGTACAAAATTTAGCCAGAATAATATTAGACAATCAAAAGAATCAACAAACTCCAAGCAAAAGTTCATTGCTCCCCAAAGGACAAGAAAAATCAAAAAATCCCAATTTAGATTTAGCCATATCTTTGCAAAAAAAACAGCAAAATATAAAATCCAAAAATATTGAAAATATAAAATCAGAAGATTTGCAATCCGATCGTAATCAAGAATTATCCAAGAAGCTCGGTATTCCGCCGTCCGCTTTAGATACAAAAAAGAAAATTAATGATTTGGAATCGAACCAAGATCAATTGAATAAATTAGCTGATAAATTTAGACAGAAATAATTTTCTCTGCACAATATTAACCATTTCCATTTTTTAGAAACTTTTTCTTCGTTTCTAACGTTTATATCATTTTAAAACCTATAAAAAATTAAAATGAAAAATATTAGACTCTATAAAACATTTTTCTTATTATCATTGGGCTTAGTACTAAATATTGCTTGCGTTTTCGCTTTAAAATCTAGCAATTGTTCGGAGATTGCTATTTCTCAATCTCATTATTTTAGCCTGAACTCGATTATGTCGTTATCCGCCAATTCGCTTTCCATCAATGGCACGCTTCTTGATATTAATAAATCGGCGAAGAATAAAATGCCTTCGACAAAGACTGGTTTATCCGACAGCACTGAATCTCCAAATACAATCAAAGTATGGGAGAATGCTACGGGAGATATTTTGATTACTTTGAAACTGAAAGATAGAGATCAAAGAATTAAAATCACAGTTTGGAATATGCTCGGAAAAATCGTAATCGAGGATTACGAAGGCGGCTTCAAAGATTTAGATAATGAGCATATTATTAAGGAATCAAATTTCCTTAATCGAGGTGCTTATTTGATAAGAGTTCAAGGCGAAAAATGCAGATTAGATGCGAAGTTTATTAAATCAAGGTAACAGATGCAGGTTATTAAGAAAAATATCAAAATTATTAAATTACTCCTAC
>CAZIIZ010000379.1:0-3882 GCA_964539225.1 uncultured Hyphomicrobiales bacterium
GTCTTTTCTAAAAGTCGGTCGGCTAAGGTGGACTTGCCGTGATCTATATGAGCAATGATACAAAAGTTTCTAAACTGTTTCATATTTTCCTGAATATATTTATTTTTAATAGTTATCGAATTTATAACGATGAATAATGTACAATAAGCACAATTTATACAGACTACAAATTTACGAAATTTTCGGCAATTAATCAATTGCTTTTATTGGATGAGCAAATCTAATAATTATACACTATTTTTAGAATTGTCATTCCTTCGGAACGAGTCTTCGAGTGGATGAAGAAATCTAAGTGCTTGATAATACATAATATCTCGTCTTAGTTTCTGAATCTCGTAAATTAAAATTAGATCCGCTGATGGATTTTTGGTATTTGTTCGATGATTGATTCCAGCATGCACTCGAAGACTCGCTTGTAGGAATGACAAATTATTATTTTAAAAGAATTTAGGAATACGATAACAGATTAGCGTATAAATACCAAAAGAGAGGACATTGCTGTCCTCTCTTAGGTATAATAAAGATATTAAAATCTAATTATGCTTTGGCTTCTTCTTCAGTTGCCGGAGCAACTTCTGCTACAACCGGAGCTGGAGCTACTTCTGCAACTGGTGCAGGAGCTTCTTTGCCGTCTTTACCGTTTTTATTTTTCTCGTAAGGAGAAACTGTATATTCGGTTAAGTCATAATTAGTATCTTCTTCGATTGGAAGATCTAGATTTGGATCGTAAGCTGCTTTATCCGAGTTTGGCACTGGATGAGCTAAATTGTAAGTATCAATTACGTCTTTATCTTTGCTGCGTAGGCATTCTACTACAGAAAGTACGATTTTCTTAGCTTCTTTATCGAATTCTACTACTTTTAATGGCAATATATCGCCAAGTCTGAAGTATTCGCTGATGTTTTTAACCGGAGCGAAAGATAATTGAGAAACAGGAACGAATCCGTCAACGCCATCAGGCAATTCAACGATTACGCCTTTTTCGATAATTCTTTCGATTTTGGCTTCAGTTTCAGCTGATATTTGGTACTTGTTCTCGAAGAAATCCCAAGGATTATCTTTGATTTGTTTGTGCCCTAAAGCGATTCTTCTTTGAGAAGGATCGATGCTCAATACAAGTACGTCAATTGTTTCGCCTTTTTTCAAGAATTCGCCCGGATGGCGGATTTTCTTAGTCCAAGACAAGTCAGAGATGTGAACTAAACCATCTACGCCCGGCTCTAATTCTACGAATACGCCGAAGTTAGTTAGGTTTCTCACGATACCTTTGTGCTGAGATGCTTCTGGGTATTTAGCCATTAAATCTTCCCATGGATCTGGCTCTAATTGTTTCATACCGAGAGCAAGTTTCTTGTTATCTTTATCGATATTCAATACTACTGCATCAACGATTTGACCCATAGAAACGATCTGTGATGGGTGTTTAACGTGCTGAGTCCAGCTCATTTCAGAGATGTGAATCAAGCCTTCGATTCCTTTTTCGATTTCGATAAATGCACCGTAATCAGTTAAGCTAACTACTTTACCGCTTACTTTAGTGCCTTTTTCGTATTTCTCGCCGATAGTATCCCATGGGTGTGGAGTTAATTGCTTCATACCCAAAGAAATTCTCTTCTTATCAGCATCGAAATCAAGAACTACAACTTTAACGATTTGGTCTAATTTCACTATTTCGCTCGGATGAGTTACTCTGCCCCATGATAGGTCAGTAATGTGAACTAAACCGTCAACTCCGCCCAAGTCAACGAATACACCGAAGTCAGAAATTGCTTTAACAGTACCTTCAAGCACTAAGCCTTTTTCTAATTTACCGATGATTGCAGTGCGTTGTTCAGACAATTGTTCTTCAAGAAGAACTTTATGGCTTACAACAACGTTTTCACTTGGATGGTTTACTTTTACTACGCGTACGTCGATTACTTTGCTTACCCAGCCATCGAAATCACGAACCGGACGAACGTCAATTTGAGAACCCGGTAAGAATGCTTCGATACCAAGTAAATCCACGACCATACCGCCTTTGATTCTGCGAAGGATACGCACGGGGATAACTTCTTGTTTTTCGTATAATTTGAGAATGTCTTCCCAAATACGCATAAAGTCAGCTCTACGACGAGATAAGAGTAATTTACCGTTTACATCCTCGATTTTTTCGATGAATACGTCAATTTTATCGCCGATAGCTAAAGTCTCGGCATTTAATAATTCAGCTCTTGGCACAACGCCAACAGATTTGAATCCTATGTCCACGTGAACTTCGTCTTTTGTGATATAGACGATTTTACCTGATACTAATTCGTCTTCCTTGATGCTTGTGATGCTTTTTTCAGTTAAAGCCATAAAAGCTGCATCATCGAGGTCTAAATTTGCAAAACCGCTCTCAAGTAATTGAGTTACTTTGTCGAGAGAGAAATCAATCTTAGGTCTTGCGGCTTGAATGTTAGCCATTGGGTTAGCAGAAGTTGCTTCTGTTTTGCTTTCGGCTACGTTAGAAACGCTTTCGGTCATTATAAAATTACTCCAAAAAAAATAAGAATTGTGAATAAAATATATTAATTATTTACTGCAATACATCGTTTTATTAGTTTAAGTATATTACAGAAACGCAAATTAACACTTTTTTTCGAGTTTTCAAAATAAATATTTCATTTATCTAAAATATTATTTGTTTTATTGAAATATTCGCAATTATTTTAATAGTTAATCATTACTGGCTTTAATTGATAGATTAATTTAGGCAATTAATTGCAAATCTGCATAAATCAGAGTATATTTGCAGAACAGATGAATTTATTATTTAATTGAAAAGTAAATATGCTAAGAGTTATAATTTCGTTGATGCTATGCTCGAATTTAATATATGCTATTGATACCGATAGCCGAAATAATTTTATCGGTTCGGCTTATACTGAAAGTGTCTCGTATAAATTTTTGGGCGATATGTGCCGAACAGCTGGAGGCAGACTTGCAGGCTCGCATTCATCTAAAAAAGCTCTTTCAATGCTAAACGATAAACTTCATGAATTGCAAATCAAAACAGAAATCAATTCTTATAAGATGCCGGGCTGGGAACGCAATAGAGATTATTTACATTTGCTCGCACCATTCGATAAAGAAATCCGCTCTTATACCATGGGCTACAGTTCGCCGATGTCTAAAGCTATCGGCGATGTAATTTATGCTGGAGACGGTTATGATGAGTCATATAGTAAAATCGATGCAAAAGGTAAATTCGCAATAATTCAGACTGAAACTGCAAAGGGCAAAGCCTCATTATCTCGCAATGATGCTATTAAAATTGCCGCCAAACATGGAGCTATTGCTGTGATTTTTGTCGGGGCGAAGGACGGCGGAATGGTATTAGTAAGCGTAGCAAATTTTACTGGAGAACCGACCTCGATTCCTGCATTCTGCATTACAAAAGAAGATGGAACTTTATTAATAGATCAAATTAAGAATAATATCGTTCCGAGGGCTGAAGCCGAAGTAACTTCCAAATGCAAGGAAATTGAAATTGCTAATTTGCGAGCGGTATTTTCCGGTAAATCTGAGAAAAAAGTGTTACTCTTAGCTCATTATGATTCGTGGGATATTTCTACGGGAGCTGTTGATAATGGCGTAGGAACTTCAGTGCTTTTAGACATCGCCCGATTGATTAAGAAATTCAATCCCGAAAATTATTATACCGTAGAATGCGTTTGGACTGATGCCGAAGAAATAGGATTATTCGGAGCGAAAAAATTAGCTGAACGAGTGTCGGATTCAGTAGTTGCGGTAATCAATATGGATATGCCCGGTTCGCCGAATGGAATTGACATTATGGGGTACGAAAGTTTGCAAACAATCTCTGAAAATTTTCTAAATTCTTTTACAGGTTATAAA
>CAZIIZ010000380.1:0-452 GCA_964539225.1 uncultured Hyphomicrobiales bacterium
AATCTACGGCTTTTCAGCGACATATCCTAATCTTATTTGCAATTTATTTGAGAATACCCCAAATATTAATTTCGCTTTATTTGCTCTATATTAATGTTGTATGCTTACCATTATAAACATCCTTTAAAGTTATCAATTATAGGTAACGTGTCTTCGAGCGGATACAAAGAACTAAATACTTGATAATTCGATAGAACCGGTAATTATATTAAATTTTAGAGTTTCAGATTCCGGTATTTGTTCGAAGGCTCACAAAACCGGAATGACTCTATCTATAGGTATTGCCATAGATGGATACAATGGTTATTATATGTTATATTCCATATTTCAATTTTAGATTCTAATTTTAATCTTATTTTTACCGAGCAGCTATTAATATCATCCTGCATTTCAATTTTTCGTATTTCATATCGTCTATAATTTCAACCATGTTTCCGCAGGAGTGAAGAATG
>CAZIIZ010000380.1:462-3860 GCA_964539225.1 uncultured Hyphomicrobiales bacterium
CATATCGTCTATATCCTGCATAATAAAGTATTAAAAGTTTAAATTATTATTTAGGAATACTATGGAAAACATCTCTCGCTCCGGCATAAGCGAATCGCAATTAACTGCTGCTCGAACTTCGTTTATGAATAAAACTTACGCTTGGATGGTATCAGGACTAATGATTACCGGATTCGTGGCAAATTATTTTTATTCTTCTGGCTTATATATGTCCTTGATGCAGAATAGATCAACAATGTGGCTATTATTGTTGGCTACTTTTGGTTTGGTAATTGGCATCAATTCTGCTATTAATAAAATCAGTAAAGTTGTGGCTGGAGCTATGTTCTTAGCATTCTCTACTGTAATTGGAATAACTTTCTCTTCAATATTCGCTATATATACTGCAGATTCTATAGCAAATGTGTTTTTTATTAGTGCCGGTATGTTTGCGGCACTCAGTGCTTTTGGCTACATTACGAAACGTGATTTAACCGGAGTAGGAAATTTCATGCTAATGGGATTATTCGGCATAATAATTGTTTCGGTTGTTAATATGTTTTTAGCTAATTCGGCTCTATATTGGGTTTCGTCTTTCTTTGGTGTTATTATATTCTCCGGCTTAACCGCTTGGGACACACAAAAACTCAAAGAAATGGCTGTTTTAGAATTAGAATCTGGTGATTTAGCTGGAAAAATGGCAATTGTCGGAGCATTGACTTTGTATTTAGATTTTATTAACTTATTTTTGTATCTGTTAAGGTTTTTAGATATAAGAAGGGACTAATTAGATAATGAGCGAAATCTCGGTACTTTTCGCAGTAGAGGCGGAACAACTGTTGCTTACTGAAATGTATGACGAAGCAATTGAATTATGTAATTCTGGATTAAATGTTTATCCGGAGTATGCTTCGGCTTATGGTATTATTGCTAGAGCTTTGCAGCAATTGGGTCGTTCGTCAGAGGCTACTGAGGTTATTAATAATGCAGTAAAACAATTTCCTACTAATAGATTACTAAAAACTATTGCTGAAGATATAAAAAAGCAAGCAGTTATTATCGCTGCGAATGAAGCGATTGACTTTGCAAAAAGCACAACTAATTCCAACTCTGAGTTTGATTTAGATTCAATGATTCAATCATCAATAGATAACAACCCATATCTGACTAAATCCGAATTGCTTTCTATGCCTGAAGATGTTCAATACAATTCATCAGTTATAGATGAATATAATATTGATTCTGAAGAGGATATTATTCATGAGTTGAAAACGGATGATGACGAATTCGATTGGTCGGCTTTTTCTGCTATTACAAATTCTGATTCTACAATTATAAATGAACCTATTAGCAATAATGATATAGACGAACTTGTTGCCAATGAAAATGAAGTAATTGATGAACCTATTAGTAATAATGATATAGACGAACTTGTTGCCAATGAAAATGAAGTAATTGATGAACCGCTTGCTAGTGATAATCAAACTATGGATATAAACGCATTTGAAGATGCGAATGATCAAGAATTTGATATTAATGCTTTGATTAATGAAACTTTTAGTGGAATAATTTCGACTAAAGACGATATTGAACTTAATTCGGATTCTCCAGAATTAGATTATGATTTAGATTTAAAGTCGAATACTGAAGATCTAAAATCAAGCGAATTCGATATTCTTCAAGATAATGATACTAATGAATTTACTGATGGCTCTAGTGAGTTTCAATCAACAACTTCTGATGTTTCAGATTCAGATATTTTCGAATTCAATGATGACTCGGAGGATGCTGACGACAATTCGGCTAATGAAGCATTATTATCTGAATTATATGATTCTATTGATTCTGAAGAAGCCACACCTGCAATTGAAGGGCATATTAACAACGATGACTTCCTGATTAATCTAACTACGAAGCTGAACGCTGTTAACAGTGAATTGCCTATACTAAGCCCTGAGGAAACAGCACTGGCTTCAGCACAGGTATATGATTTTTCTCAATCTACTTATGAAGATGAATTAGGCGAGATTGATGATAATATAATCACTACTTCCGATGATTCTGTGGTTACTTCTGCGGAATTAGTTGAAGAAGAAATTCCTACTCATTTAACTGAATATATTGGGCTAAAAGGTTTTGCCGAAAAGATGATGTATTCTGATTCAGTATTCGACAGAAAAATTAGAGCTAGACATTTATCTCTAATACCGGGATTGGACAACTCTCCAATCAGAGAATTGCGATATATACAGAAAAAGACTTACAGCTACCAATCCTTGCCACAGGAACCTGAATATTGCGTTCAAGCATTAATGCCTAAAGACGGGCAATCTGATTTCGCAAGTTTATTTGGGTTCAAATCATTTCAAGAGCAAAGTGCTCATATTATCGCCGATACAATTGAGCTAAATTCCAGCAAAAAGACTGCTACCGACGTAAAGAAAGATATTATAACGGAAACGATTGCAAATATTTATGTTTTGCAAGGAGCATATCAAGAAGCTATTAAGGCATACTCGGATTTAGCTGAACAGTATCCTGATAAGCGAGAATATTTCGAGAAAAAGATTAGCGATACAATAGCAAAAGAAGAAAATAATATAATTAAAGAATAGAATAATAATCATTTATAACATATAAGCGGAGACAAGAATAATGGCATTAAGCGTAAATAAAGTAACTTTACTTGGCAATTTAGGTAAAGACCCTGATTACAGAGTTACTCCGAACGGAACTCCTGTGTGCAAATTCACGATTGCTACTTCTGAATCATTTAAAAACAGTTCAGATCAATGGGAAGAAAGAACTGAGTGGCACAACGTAGAATGCTGGAGATATACCGCAGATACTGCCAACAAGCACCTTAAAAAAGGCACAAAGGTCTATGTCGAAGGAAAACTTAAAACTGATTCTTATGAAAAAGATGGCATTACTCGCTATATGACTAAAGTAGTAGCTACCGAAATTGTACTTATTCAACCAAAAGATTCATCCCAAGGTGGCGGCGGAAATTACGGCGGCGGACAATCGTATTCTAACAATAATAGTTATACTCCTCCGGCTCAACAACAACCGAATAATAATTTCGGTGGTTCAGATGATTTCAATCCTGCCGGCAACTCAAGCAATAGACCTCCAGCACAAGCTGCAAATAAATCAGAATATAGTGTTGATATGGAAAGCGAAGCTTGGGACGACGTACCATTCTAATATAAAGCTAAAATTGATATTTGTTTTTCACGAGCCTCGGTATTATTTAATATACGAGGCTCGTGTTTTTTTAACATATTAAGACCGTTACAAAAATCTCAAAATACTACTGAGTGAAGTTCATTCAGTTACTAACATTTAACTCCTACGAAGTTTCTAACCATTATACACATCTCTCTGAGTTGTCATTCCTGTGGAGCGAGTCTTCG
>CAZIIZ010000381.1:0-3835 GCA_964539225.1 uncultured Hyphomicrobiales bacterium
GAGTAAAGTAACCTCCGTAAGATAATTTTATGTTTTTCACCGATTACTAAGCACATCCACACAGTCCGAGCTAATTTGACAAACTCGGAAAGTTAGAAAATACTATACATTTATCCAAGCCTATTATTCAATAGTCATAGCCTCAACTTCGATTTTTGTCCGTGCAAAAGTATCTTTGACCACTACATATAATTCCATAGCTTTATCCCATTCTTCTGCTTTAGAATATGCCATCAATTTTATGCCTAACTCCGCCACTTCGTCCAAACCGAACTGAAAGCAAGACCCTTTGAGAGTATGACCTAATCGATACATATCATCTTTATTTTTGGATTCGTAAGCCGGCAAAAATTGCTCTTCCAAATCCACAATCCAAGTATCTAAAAATTCCGGTAATAATTCCCGAATAAACGGATCCTCAGGTAATTTCATATTATTTATCCTTGTTAGAATATAAAAATAATTCGAAGAAAGCTGTAAGCCGAATTTTGTCTTCGGAAATAATTCCGGAGGCAGTCATTTATCTAGGAACGTCGTCGCCGACGCTCTCAAGCAACCTACCCGAATACGCTTGCTGTTTGACCAACAAATTGAGCGGACAGCTCTGCGTGCATCGCCTAAGCGATACACACGCATTCTTATTTGGTTTTGCTCCGTGCGGGGTTTACCGAGCCGACACAGTTGCCTGCACCGCTGGTGAGCTCTTGCCTCACCGTTTCACCCTTACCGATTCACGAATGAGTCGGCGGTTTACTTTCTGTTGCACTGTCCGTCAGTTCTTCTCGAATTACCGAGCTTTACTGCCTTCGCGTTACGAAGCGCACTGTCCTATGGAGTTCGGACTTTCCTCAGAATGAATATTAAGTTCAATCCGCGACTGCCCGCTTTCCCCGATTATTCTTATTTCAATATTTTTTTAATTTTTGACTACGTGTATATATTACTGCTGTTTATTCTAAACGTATAGACAATAATAATATTTTTTAATAGTTTCGTTTAGATTGAAAACAATCTAATTAAACATAATAATTTTCTAAGATTAGTACCGCTCGATTATGGTAACGAACTTACACACAATCGAGCGGACAATAATTTGGAACATATTGATTATAAATATTCTTCAGACTTTATATAATGTCTAAAATTTCCTGATCAATATACAAATCTTGAGTATAAATTATTCTACCGCAATTTTCGCAATAAAATATTTTTTCTTCATTGTTGCGAAGCTCTACGTTTTTTTGCGGCGGAATCGAACTATAGCAACCTGAACAGCTGTTCTTTTTAATGGACACTACTGCATCGTGATGCAAAGTTCTGATTCTCAAGTATTCAGAATACCAATACTGAGTAATATGCTGGCTTAGCTCTTTTCTCTTGTTTTTAAGCACTAATAAGTCTTCGTTCTGATCGCTAGTGATCAGATCTAATTCTTTTTGTGCTGCTTCTAATTCTACTCTGGAAGTTTCAGCATCATTTTTCTGATTTTCAAGCATCTGAATTAGATTTTCTTCCTTTACTCCGACGTTTCTCAATTCATCTGTCAATCGCACGAATTCACTTCTTGAATGGTCGATTTCTTTAGTAATTGCATCGAATTCTTTATTATTCTTGACGTTGAATTGCTTCTCCGCCATTTTTTCTTCTCTTTCCTTCAGTGTCTGAAGAGTCAATTTCGATTCAGCTTTGAACTTTCTTACGTCGCTTAGTATCTGCTCAGTTTCCTTGGCAGTAGCTACTAAATCGTAATAGTTTTTTTCTAACTTTTTTATTGTTAAAGGCAGATCTCCACAGTCTTCTTGAAGCTCGTCGAGCTTCATATCAACAATTGCAAGTTCCGCTAAGTATTGTAATTCTGATTTCATTTACAGCCCACCACTTGAAAATTTATAATGTTGTTATATGTCAATAATAATAATTAATAATATAATATCGGATTAGTATTCGTACCCGATACAGATATTTCCAATTCTCCCTCGAATTCCTGTTTGATCGCAGACTCAATTCCTTCCGCCACGAATTGCTCCATTTCGTAATGCCCCGGATCTATCAATAATAACTTGCCGTCAATTTCGTGAAACTTATGATACGAACAATCCGCAGTAATAAAAGCATCGCATTGATTAGCCAATACATCGCCTATAAATGAGAATCCACTGCCTCCGACTATCGCTATTTTTTTATATAGCTTGTCAGAACCTAAAGTATTAAATCTAATTGATGATTTGCAAACAGATTTTACTTTTTTTAATAATTCAGCTTCACTAATCGGCTCTTTGTATTCAGCAATTATTCCCATACCGAAGTCCGGTAAATTTCTGTCCGGTACTAAAAATGCCTTGGTGTCTAATCCTAATTTATCCGCTAATAATTTACTCGTACCAAATTTATACGAATCGAAATTAGTATGAGCTATGTAAAGCGAAATCTTATTCTGAATCAATTGAGTAACTAATGCTCCTACTCGATCGTCATTAGTAATTTTAAGCAAAGGATTAAAGATCAGAGGATGAAAAGCGAAAATCATATCAGCCTGCAAAGTAATTGCTTCGGCTATCACCGCAGGAGTAACCTCAAAAGCTATCAAAATCCTTTGAATATCGGATTTATTGCTTTGAAGTTGAAGCCCTACCCTATCGCCCTGCATCGCAGTTTGAGATGGGAATATTTTCTCCATCGTGCTTATGAAATTTTCAATTTTCATCAGGATGTTTTTCCAATTTATAATAATAAACATTCTTCGGAATGTAAAATTACGGAAAAATTCATTTTTATAAAAATTTAAAAACAGGATAATCGTTGTTTTAGATAAAATAATTGTAAAAGATAAGGAATAATGCTTTATGTGTAGAAATTTTGCCATTTTTTTGGTCTTTTTAGGAGTAATTTCGACTAATTTAATGTCGCAAGAAAAGGGCAATATCGGAATATCGTCGCCTTCGGATACTTCTATGGTATTTGAATCACCGATGCCGTTATACAATCCTAACAAGTCAACTGCAGAATTAACAAATAATTGGGGTGTCAATATCTCGCTTTCCGGGCATGGTTTCGGAATGGGAGTAACTTTCGAATGGGGAATTACTGATAATTTTTCTCTTACTTCCAATCTTATGATTTCCGGTGCTAAAAATACAGATGAATTCGAGAGTTGGGATTACGACCGTGGCGAATATAGAGTCCCAAATAAAGTTAATAGATTAATTTTAGTGCCGATTACTTTTGGGGCTAAATATTATGTGCTTTCGTCGCTTTTAAGTGAAAATTTCAAACCATTTATTATCGGTAGCATCGGCACAGCTTGGATTATGGCTACTCCTTATGACAGAGAATTTTTTAATGCTTTTCACTATTCTCAGTCATATATGCGATTTGCCGGTTGCATAGGCGTAGGCTCTGATTTTGGCATTGGCAAATCGATTCTTACAGTCAATTTAAAACAATATTTTATACCATTCGGTGGCAATGGAATCGAATCTGTCCACAATCGACCGCTTACTGATTTTGGCGGTTTTCAAATTGATTTGATGCTCGGAGTAAGATATTAATTTCCTTTATAAATATAACCTCCGCAGTGATTGTAACTACATTCCGGAGGTTTTGTTGTCCTATTCTGCACAACTTTTTTATATATTACAATACCATTGCAAAAGTTAGGAATTTTGTAGTTCTCATTCCTGCGATTGAGTCTTCGAACTTGTGCAAGAATGATAATTTTGACGCATAAACAAAAGGTGTGTATAAAGGTTAAGATAACAGGACGTTTGTTTGGGGAATAATGAGTACTCTTGATTTATTTTATAAATAATTAAATCATTATTTAAAATGATCTTTT
>CAZIIZ010000382.1:0-3832 GCA_964539225.1 uncultured Hyphomicrobiales bacterium
ATTATGTCGAAATCAAGACTTATCTATTGATTAAACTGAAGCGAATCGTATATAAATCATTTCTTCTTTTAGAAATCCAATTTATATCAAGTTAGTGAACTCATTTTTATTATTGTTACATAAAAATATTTTTTACTTGTTGATTTATATATACTTACAAAATTGTTTATTTTCTTTTTACTATATATTAGCTAACCATTATACAAATCTTTTGTTTTGAAAAAATAAATCACGTTGATATTCTTCTTTTTGTATGCAGCATAAATATTATCACTAACTATTTGATTGATTAGCTTACCATTATACAAATCTTTTAAAGTTATCATTCCTGCGTAGCGAGTCTTCGAGCGGATGCAGAAATCTAAATACTTGAAATACGAGAGAACCGGTAATTATACTGAAATTTTAGGGTTTTAGATTAGCTATGCTGAATCATAATAAAGATTTCCGGTATTTATTCGAAGACTCATAAAACCGGTGAGTATCATCGTTATCGATTAATCTTTGCCTATAAACGAAATTTCTTCGGTTTGTTCGAAATCCTTTGCTTGAAATATATTCTTGAATGGGATTTCTGTCGTCGATAGAAAGGCTATTATCGCAGGATATTCGAAAAATACGAACACTCCATTTTTTGCCGTAATATTTCAATACCGCTCAAGCAGTACTAAGCAGCACCCGTTACATATTGCAACATTTCTTTACTTGTGCTATTACTTTTGTTTACATTTTCGTTCATATCTTTTACTTTTACTTACTTCTGTTTACGTAAGTTGTGTTTTCCTTTACTTTTGCTTACTTATTCTTACTTTATTATAAGCGTTATTCGGGGTATTTCCGCCAAACGTACAGAAATCGGCATTTTTCGCCTGCTTTTTGCCCTCATTACGGGCTTTATTCCGCTTGATTATCTTGATTTTTATCCGATTACTACTTGTTTAGGCGATATTTTATCGCAATTCCCCTCCAACTTACCGCACTTTGACATATATTGATGTCAAGTATCGAGTTCAACTTCTTTATGCGGATTAACCTTCGTGATACGAAAGGTGAAATGTAATTCCGATATTTATTAACCCAGCCTGCAACTTGGGTTAACCAATTTACAACTAATTTTACAAAAAACCCCAAGCCGTTGCGATAGCTTGGGGTTGAATTGATTACAATATAAAAGAGAATTGAGGGGTCTTTTTATATTAAATCATAATTATTTAACGACATCAATTATACCAACAACTTTATCTTCGCCGATAGTAATTGAGATTAAGTAAACTCCGCTCGATAAATCAGTTAAATCTGCTGATACTGTTTGGAGTCCACGATTAAGCATACCGAAATTGAAATTCTTAACCACTTTACCATCAGAAGAAATTAATTCTGCTGTTACTGGTAAATATTCTGGAATCGAAATATTCATGCTGATTTGATCTTTAGCCGGATTAGGATAAATTTCCATTGGAGTTTCTGTATAATCACCAGAGACTTCGCCGTCTTTTCTCAATGTAAAGCGAGAAACTGGATTCGTTGCGTTTGTTGATTGTTGATATAATAAATCAGTTGGCTCATTGTATTCAAATGCTCTGAAATAATAAAGCATGTATCTGTCTAATCCTACTATGTTAATTGAATTTAACGCATTTTCACTCATAGAATTATAAACGCAATATGCACCGCGATCTACCATGGTGCCGCTACCGTAAGTTGTACTTGCTGAATAAGTAACGCCATCCACTAATGGAGCTGTCGAGAAACGAGAACCTTTTATGAAGACAACTCGTCCGTCGCCATTACCGCGATTCCAAGCCAAACCGATGCTGTTTCTCGTTACGTTGGAGAAACGAAGATTCGATGCTTGACTTGAAGGACGATTAATTGAGGTAAAACTAACTTGCTCGCCGTATCCATAGCCAACTATATTTTTAGCATAAGCACGAACATAGTAAGTAGTTCCCGGAGTTAATCCGGTCATTGTTAATCCTGAGAATGAACCAACATCAGGAATAACCGTTGTCGTGAATTTAAGAACTCCGTTGCCATTGACAACAGGATTCTCAGTAGTACCAAGCACCACTCCATTTTCAGTTACTTCTACTCCACCATTGAAAGTGATTTCGCCACCTGAAACAGCGGATTTCCCTTTGATTGAAGTTACAGTAGCTGTAGTCGCTAATCTCGGATAAGTGGCGGCTTGAATAGTGTTAGACCAAGCTGAATTTCGTGAATCGCTAACAATCTTTACTCTGTAGAAATATACAGTGCCGGCATTATATCCGCTTTTAGCTTGAGATAATGTAGCCGATGTTAATCCGCTTACTAAAGAAGTAACTGGAGTATCAGGGAACGTATTATTAGTTGAAAATTGTATTGAATAAGTATAAGTTAAAGTTCCGGTTTTAGTCGGAGCTGTCCAATTAGCTGTAAATGAAGTAGCTTGAGTATTGCTTGCATTCGTTGCAGTCGGAGCATCCGGCAATGTAATAAATGTTTTCACAGTCGAATAAGTGCTTAAACCTGTAGCATTTTTGCAAGCGACTCTATAATAATATGTTGTGTTCGGATTTAAATCAGTTACTTCATAATTAGTTTCAGTAGAAGTAATATCATCTTTGCTGAATTTAATATCGCTTGTCTCAAATTGATTAGTTGTCGCCACTTGCAATTTATAAGTAAACGTTTCAGTTCCTTGACTTGGAGCAGTCCAATTGGCTTCTGTAGAAGTTGTAGTGATAGTTGATGCTTCGCCAGAAGTTGGTGCCTTTGATAGAGTTATTTGCTCTTTAGTAGTAGCCCAATCGCTTGAACCGTCTGCGTTTACTGCATTTACTCTAATGAAATATTTAGTATTTGCGGTTAAACCGGTTACGGATGAAGTGGCAGAAGTTAAACCGTTTGCTGAGAATGCAGTAGTTGCAAATCCGTTCGAAGTCGAAACTTCAACACTGTAAGTAATTGTTTCGCTTCCGTCATTCACTGGAGCAGTCCAATTAGCTGTTAATGTAGTTGTTGCTACGTCTGCAGTTGTGATAGCTGTCGGAGCGTTAGATTTAGTTGTGACATTAACTATAGTCGGAGACCATTCTGAATTTCCGCCAGCATTTTCTACTCGTACTCTTGCATAATACTTAGTATTAGTAGCCAAAGTTGAAAAAGCTTTAGTCATTGTTGTTGATGTTAATCCACTTTCTTCGCTCATTGATACAGTAAATAGATTATCTTTGGCTATTTGCACTCTATAAGTATAAGTTTCAGAGCCTTGAGTAGCCGGAGCTGTCCAATTTGTACTGAATGAATTTGTAGTTACATCAGAAATTGCAGCAGCATAAGCTACTTTGGATTTCGTTACTTGTTCTTTAGTAGTAGCCCAATCGCTCGAACCGCCAGCATTTACTGCTTTTACTCTGATATAATATTTAGTATTGGCAGTTAATCCTGTAGCAGAAACTGTAACTCCGGAAATACTTGATTGACTGAAAGCCAAAGGATTCTGTTGAGTATTCGGGAATGCGTCTGAAGTAGATACTTCTACTGAATATGTAATACTTTCGCTACCGGTGCCATTATTTGGAGCAGTCCAATTAACCGTAAATCTATTTGAGTCAATTGAAGTTGTCTCGATTGCTGTTGGAGCATTAGAAAGAGTAGTAAATTTTTTTTCTGCACCGTAGCCTGTGCCAAAAGAATTGATAGCGTAAGCTCTCAAATAGTATTTTGTATTTGAAACTAATCCGGTAATATCGCTTGTGAATGGACCGGATGTAACTACTGGATTGGCAGTTTGAATTTTACTATCGCGTTGAACATCAACTTCGGGTGCTGCTGTAGTACTATAAAC